>NZ_JBFBIK010000001.1:154848-248136 GCF_040685555.1 Sphaerisporangium sp. NPDC088356 | reverse complement strand
CCCTCGGCGCCCTCTAGCACAACGGCGTCGTGGCCTTGACGCCCCACCCCCCCGCGGGCGCCAGGCCCCCCGGGGCCGCGGCGGCCGCCGACGCCGCGCCGGCGGTGCCGTACCTGCTCGGCGACATGGCCGACGACGCGGCCGGGCTGCTGGACGCGCTCGGCTGGGCGAGCGCCCACGTGCTCGGGGCGTCGATGGGCGGGATGATCGCCCAGACCTTCGCCATCCGGCATCCGGCCAGGACCCGCAGCCTCACCTCCATCATGTCCACGCCCGGCCCGCAGATCGGGGCGCCGACCGAGCAGGCCATGGCCGCGCTCATGTCCCGGCCGGTCTCCGACCGGGAGGCGGCCGTCCGCCGCGCGGTGGAGGTGTGGAAGGTCCTCGGCTCGCCCGGGTTCCCGATGGAGGAGGAACGGATCGCCACTCTCGCGGGCAGGAGCTTCGACCGTTCCTACGACCCCGCCGGGTTCGGGCGCCAGTTCGCGGCGATCCTCGCCTCGGGCGATCGCACCGCCGCCCTCCGGGAGCTGTCGGTGCCCGCTCTGGTGATCCACGGCGAGGCCGATCCGCTGGTCCAGCTTCCGGGCGGCGTCGCCACGGCGGACGCGATCCCGGGCGCCAAGCTCCTCACCTTCCCCGGGATGGCCCACGACCTGCCGCGCCCGCTGTGGCCGGAGATCGCCGCCGCCGTCACCGAGCTCACCGAGCGGGCCGACCGCCCGTAGCCCTCGTCTCGCCCTCGAAGCGCACGGCGAGGCCGTCGAGCAGCTGCTTGAGGCCCAGCTCGAACAGCTCGTCGAGCCGGAGGTCGTAGCCGTCCTCCAGCTCTCCGACGATCCTGGCGAACGTCGGGCAGTCGCCTGACGTGGCGATGGCCGAAAGCGCGGGCGTCTGGAGGTCCATCCACTGGTCCTCCGACAGTCCTGTGGCGGCCTCCTCCTGCGCCGCCCTTTCGAGGTTCGCCGCGATGCTCTGCACGTAGCTGTAGAACAGCACGTGCAGGTCGAGCATGGTCGCGGGGCCGAGGCCATGGCCGTCGAGGGCGCTCAACGCCCACTCGGCGTGGACCATCAGATTGGGCAGCGCCACGGGCCGGGTGAGCGCGGCGACCTGCGCCAGCCACGGATGCCTGCGGTGGATCTCCCACAGCTTGCGCCCCCCGAGCTCCAGGCGAGCCCGCCAGCCGGAGGGCACCTCGGCGGGATAGGACTCCTCGCCGAAGGCGGCGTCGGCCATCAGCAGGATCAGGTCATCCTTGCTGTTGACATGGCGGTAGGGCGACATGGTGGCGACGCCCAGCCGGGCCGCGACGCCGCGCATGGACAGCGCGGCCAGTCCCTCGGCGTCGGCGATCTCGATGGCGGCGCGCACGATGCGCTCGCGGGTCAGCTCGTGGTCGGGGTCGGCCGCGGCGCGGCGACGGGGCCGCTCGGGGGCGGGTTCGAGGGGAGCCACCACGGTGCCGGCCCGGGGCCGGGCCTCTACGAGCCCTTCCTGGCGCAGCGCGGTCAGCGCCTTCGTCGCCGTGGCCAGGGCCACGTCCCACTCCCTGGCGATCCGCCGGGTCGAGGGCACCCGCTCGCCGGGAGCGAGCTCGCCCTCCGCGATGCGCCGCCGGATCTCGGCGGCGATCCGGAGGTACGGCGGATCGGATTTCGCCACCACTGCCGCCTCCCCTTCCTGTACTAGTACAGAGGCTAGCAGCACGAATGCTACTGAGTCGGCATCTGTACTAGTACACGAGGATTAAAACGCCCGTTGGCAGGGCTGTGCATACGCTGTACATTCAGTGGCGTACAACGTATTCGGGAGGTTTCCATGAAGACAGTGCTCATCTCCGGCGCGAGCGTCGCCGGGCCCGCGCTCGCCTACTGGCTGCGCCGCCATGGCTTCACGCCCACCGTGGTCGAGCGCGCCTCCGCGCTCCGGCCGGGCGGCCAGGCGATCGACGTCCGCGGCGTGGCCATGGAGGTCGTCGCGCGGATGGGCATCGAAGCCGAGGTGCGGCGGGCCCGCACCCGGATGCGCGGCATGTCGACCGTCGACGGCGACGGCAACGAGACCTGGCGGTCCACCGAGATGACCTTCTCGGCCGGCCGCCTCGACAGCGGCGACGTCGAGCTGCTGCGCGAGGACCTGACGAGCCTGCTGTACGAGCGGACGCGCGACGACGTCGAGTACGTCTTCGGCGACTCGATCGAAACCCTGGAGGAGGAAGAGCACGGCGTGCGGGCCGGCTTCGAGCACGGGGAGGCTCGCGCCTTCGACCTGGTGGTGGGCGCCGACGGCCTGCACTCCAACGTGCGCAGGCTGGCCTTCGGCGAGGAGGGCCGGTTCATCCACCCCCTCGGCACCCATCTGGCGATCTTCAGCGCGGACAACTTCCTGAACCTGGACAACTGGCAGGTCTGGTACAGGGAGGGCGACGCGGGCTACGGCATCTACCCGGTGCGCGGCAACACCGAGATCAGGGTCACGCTCGGCTTCGCGTCCGAGCCGCCCGGCCACGACTACGGCGACGCCGAGCGGCAGAAGAGGCTCGTCGCCGAGCGGCTGTCGGGCCTGCGCTGGGAGACCCCGAGGCTGCTGAAGGCCATGTGGGAGGCGCCGGACTTCTATTTCGACGCGATGGCCCAGATCCGCGCCGACCGCTGGACGAAGGGCAGGGTCACGCTGCTCGGCGACGCCGGCTACTGCCCCTCGCCGCTGTCCGGCCAGGGGACCAGCCTGGCGCTGGTTGGCGCCTACGTACTGGCCCAGGAGCTCGGCCGGGCGGGCGACGACCACGAGGCCGCGTTCACCCGATACGAGCGGCGCATGCGTCCGTTCGCCGAGCTGAACCAGGCGCTCGCCACCGAGAACCCCGGCGGGGCCGCGTCAGAGGAGTCGATCGACCGCGCGAAGAACGGGATATCGCTCGACGCCGGATGAGCCTGCGTCCGGTACGGCCCTGCGGGCTAACGTGAAGGGATGGAGAGGATCCTCGTCAGCGCGTGCCTGATGGGGCGGCGGGTGCGCTTCGACGGGCGTGCCAAGACCGTCGACGACGCGCTGCTCGCGGGCTGGCGTGCCGAGGGGCGGCTAGTGCCGTTCTGCCCGGAGGTCGAGGGCGGGCTGCCCGTGCCGAGGCCGCCCGCGGAGATCGAAGGTGGCGTCGGCGGCGCGGCCGTGCTGTCCGGCGCGGCCCGCATCCTCACGCCCGAGGGCTCCGACGTCACCCGCCACTTCCTCTCCGGGGCCTACTCCGCCCTCGCCCTGGCTCGCTCCATGGGCATCAGGATCGCCCTGCTGAAGGACGGAAGCCCGTCCTGCGGCAGCCTGCGCATCCACGACGGCACCTTCCGGGGGAGCGTCACCCCCGGCGCCGGGGTGACCGCCGCCCTGCTGGAGGCCGACGGCATCCGCGTGTACGGCGAGGACCGCATCGCCGAGGCCGCGGAGTACCTCGGCGAGCTAGAGGCCACCCTGTAGATCAGGGGCTCACCGGGTCCGCGGTGGAGTCGTCGCCGATGATGGCCTTCTCGTCGGGCTTGTACACGAGCACGGTGTCGACGTACGACCGCAGGGCCGCGTCCAGCCCGACGTCGCGGCCCTCGGCCTCCGACATGAACCAGCGGTGGTCGAGCACCTCGTGGAAGAGCTGCGCGGGCTCCAGCTTGCCGCGCAGGTGCTGCGGGATGGCGTGCACGGTCGGCTGGAAGGTCTCGGCGAGCCAGCGGTGCGCGACGATCGCCTCGTCCTCGTGGCGGAGCCCCTTGGCGACCCGGAAGGAGTCGAGGTCGTTGAGCAGCCGCCTGGCCTGGTTCTCCTCGACGTCGAGCCCGGTGAGGCGGAGCAGGCGGCGCTGGTGGTGCCCGGCGTCCACCACCTTCGGCCGCACGATCAGCCGGGCCGTGCCCGCCTTGCGCCTGACCATCATCTCGGCGACGTCGAAGCCGAGCGAGTTCAGCCGCCGGATCCGCTGGTCGATGAGATGCCACTCGACGTCCTCGACGATCTCCTCCTGTGTGAGCTCGTTCCAGAGCCGGTGGTACCGCTCGCAGAGCTGGTCGGCGAACGCCAGGGGGTCGATCGAGGGGTGCAGGAATCCTCCGGCCTCCAGGTCGAGCATTTCCCCATAAATGTTGACGTAGGCGACGTCGATGTCGTGGGCGCGCTGGCCCTCGCTGATCACCGGGTGGAGCTCGCCGGTCTCCGCGTCCACCAGATACGCCGCGAACGCCCCCGCGTCACGCCTGAAGAGCGTGTTGCTCAGCGAGCAGTCGCCCCAGTAGAACCCGGCCAGGTGCAGGCGTACGAGCAGCACGGCCAGCGCGTCGAGCAGGCGGATCAGCGTGTCGGGACGCAGCGTGCCCGACAGCATCGCGCGGTAGGGGAGCGAGAACTGCAGGTGCCGGGTGATCAGCGCCGAGTCCAGCGGCTCGCCGGCGGCGTCCGTCCTGCCGGTCACGACCGCCACGGGCTCGACGGACGGGGTGTCGAGACGGCTCAGGTCCCACAGGAGCTGGTACTCCCGCTTGGCGTACCGCTCGCTGATCTCCTTGATCGCGTAGACCCGCCCGGACAGCCGGGCGAACCGGACGATGTGCCGGGAGATGCCGCGCGGCAGCGTCACGAGGTGGTGCTCGGGCCAGTTCTCGAGGGGAATGTCCCAAGGCAGACGGATGAGGTCGGGATCGCTGGGAGCGCCAGTCATCTGGAGCGGCAACCCTTTGCTCCTCGAATGTCGGGGATGTTGGGTTCGACGCTAGCCGCTCCGCGGGTTCGGCCGCAGCCCGGTCCGCTGCGTGGACATCCGGGTCCCGCGTAGAGCGCGAGGTCCGCCGCCCGCTGATGACGTCCCGTGCTCATGCCCTCACTCCGGGCGACCGGCGGGACCGGCGGGAGACGCGGTCGACCGGGCCTTTGACGGCATGACGAGCCGCCGCGACTTCACTGGTCTAGACCGGGTCAAAAGGGTGTCGATTCCGCTTCAATTTGTGCCATCATCGGGCGATGACCTGTGCTGTTGTTAGGTTACGGAGGAGTTTCGCGAGGTGTCGGACTTCCCCCTTTGTCGCGGGTCGTTTGCTGGTCGGCTACAGCTCGATCACGGGTTGGCCCATACCACTTGACGCTGTACTGGGATGGACGTACGTTCCTCAAACGTTTAGGAAACTTTCCTAATTGATTGCCCCATTCCTGGAGGGTTGCATGTCCAACTCCGCCGGCACGCCCCGAGAGATCACCCGGCGGCAGATGCTCCGCCGGATCGGCCTTACCGCACTCGTCGCAGGTCCGGCGGCGAGCATGCTGAGCGCCTGTGCGACCAGCGGAGGCAGCTCCGCGGCCTCCCCGACCGCCGCGGGCAGCGGCGCCGCGACCTCGGCTGCCAACCCCTTCGGGGTCAAGGCGGACGCTCCCCTCGAAGTCGTCATCTTCAAGGGCGGTCTCGGCGACAGCTACGCCACCGACGTGCACGAGCCGCTGTACAAGAAGGAGTTCCCGAAGGCCTCCGTCAAGCACGTCGCCACGCAGCAGATCGCCCAGACGCTGCAGCCCCGCTTCGCCAGCGGCGACGTCCCCGACTTCATCGCCAACTCCGGCTCCGACCTGATGGACAACGGCGCCCTGCAGACCGAGGGCCAGCTGCTCGACCTCACCCAGCTGTTCGACGCCCCCTCGCTCGACGACCCGAGCAAGAAGGTCAGGGACACGCTGATCCCCGGCACCGTCGAGTCGGGCCTCATCGCCGGCAAGCCGTACATCCTCAACTACGTCTCCAGCGGATACGGCCTCTGGTACAACGGCAAGCTCTTCAAGGAGAAGGGCTGGACCCCGCCGAAGACGTTCGACGAGTTCAAGACCCTCTGCGAGACCATCAAGAAGGCCGGCATCACGCCCTACGCCTACGCGGGCAAGAACGCCTCCTACTACCAGTACTGGATGATCCTCATCACGGCGGCGAAGATCGAGGGCAACCAGCTCCTGATCGACATCGACAACCTCGAAGACGGCGCCTGGACCCGCGACTCGGTGAAGCAGTCGGCCGCCGCGTGGGCCGAAATCGGCAAGTACATGGACAAGAGCTACGAGGGTCTCATCCACACCGAAGTCCAGACCCGGCAGAACCAGGACAAGGTCGCGCTGTACCCGTCCGGCTCCTGGCTGGAGAACGAGCAGAAGAGCAACACGCCCGACACCTTCGAGTACGCCGTGACGCCGACCCCGAGCCTCACGCCGTCCGACAAGATGCCGTTCGAGGCCATCCGCTCCGCCGCGGGCGAGCCGTACATCATCCCCTCGAAGGGCAAGAACACCCCCGGCGCCCTCGAGTACGCCCGCATCATGCTCTCCAAGGAAGGCGCCAAGGGCTTCACCGAGAAGTCCGGCAGCCTCACCGTCGTCGTCGGCGCCGCCGAGGGCCTGTCGCTGTCCCCGGGCCTCAAGAGCATCAACGACGCCCAGACGGCCGCGGGCGCCAACATCGTCACCTACAGCAGCTTCGAGAACTGGTACAAGGAGCTGGAGACCGAGCTGCGCAAGCAGACCAACTCGCTGATGTTCGGCCGCATCTCCGCCGATGAGTTCTGCGCCAAGATGCAGAAGAAGGCCGACGCGGTCAAGGCCGACTCCTCCACCACCAAGCAGAACCGGACGGTGTAGTAGATCATGCGGCAAGGCGACGGCGGGCTCGCCGCGAGGCTGCTCAACGCGAAGGCCAGGAAGTACGGGTTCATCTTCTCCTTCCTGGTGATCCCGTTGATCCTCTATGTGGTCTTCGTGATCAGTCCCTACGCGCAGGCGTTCTACATCTCGCTGACCAACTGGCGGGGGATCTCCGCGAATCCGCAGTTCATCGGGTTCGAGAACTTCACCCGGCTGTTGGATGACGACGTCTTCTGGGCGGCCGTGCGCCACCACGGGCTCCTGCTGCTCGCCATGCCGCTGATCACCATCGCGATCGCGCTGTTCTTCTCGTTCCTGCTGAACCTCGGAGGGGGCAGCAGGGGCGGGAAGATGACCGGGGTCTGGGGGTCGAAGTTCTACCGGGTGGTCTACTTCTTCCCCCAGGTTCTGGCCGTGGCGGTCGTGGGCGTCCTGTTCCAGGCGATCTACCGCCCCGACCAGACCGGCGTGCTGAACGGCATCCTGAAGTGGGTGGGCGTCCACCAGGTCGGCTGGCTGATCAACACCGACCTCGCCCTCTGGTCGATCATGGGCGTGGTGGTCTGGCAGTCCGTCGGCTTCTACGTCGTGCTGTTCTCGGCGGGCATGTCGGCCATCCCGAGCGACGTCTTCGAGGCGGCGGCGCTCGACGGGGCGGGCCGGTTCAGGCTCTTCTTCAGCATCACGCTCCCGCTGATCTGGGACACCATCCAGGTCGGCTGGGTCTACCTCGGCATCGCGGCCTTCGACTGCTTCGCCCTGGTCCAGGTGCTCTCGGTCGACCGCGGCGGTCCCGACAACGCCACCACGGTGCTGCCCCTGGAGATCTGGCGCACGGCGTTCACCTTCTCCAAGTTCGGCTACGCCTCCGCGATGGGCGTCGCCCTGTTCTTCCTGACCATCACGTTCGCGGCGCTCAGCCTGCGCGTGACGCGCCGCGAGAGGATCGAGCTCTGATGATGGCGACCCAAACCGACGCGGTCCGGGTGGCCAAGGCCTCGCACACGGCCTCCCGGCGCCGGCAGAAGAATTCGGCGGGCGTCTTCGGGGCGCTCTCCCACGTCGCGCTGATCGTGTGGACGATCCTGGTCGTCGGCCCGATCCTGTGGACGTTCCTCGCGTCCTTCAAGACCAACCCCGAGATCGTCGGCGACGCGCCGCTCGCGCTGCCCGAGAGCTTCAGCTGGGCCTCCTGGGGCCGGGCCTGGGAGAAGGCCCACATCGGGCGGTACATGCTGAACACGGTCTTCGTGGTCGGCGTGAGCACGCTCTTCACGATGCTGTTCGGGTCGATGGCCGCGTACGTGCTGGCGCGCTACAGGTTCTTCGGCAACCGGGCGATCTACTACCTGTTCGTGTCGGGGCTGTCCTTCCCGGTGTTCCTGGCGCTGGTCCCGCTGTTCTTCGTGGTGCGGAACCTCGGCCTGATCGACACCCACCTCGGCGTGATCCTGGTCTACATCGCCTACTCGCTGCCGTTCACCGTGTTCTTCCTGACGGCGTTCTTCAAGACGCTCCCCAACTCGGTGGCGGAGGCGGCCATGATGGACGGCGCCTCGCACACCCGCACGTTCTTCCAGATCATGGTGCCGATGGCCAGGCCCGGTCTGATCAGCATCACGATCTTCAACATCCTCGGGCAGTGGAACCAGTACCTGCTGCCGATCGTGCTGCTGTCGGGCAGCGTCGAAGACAAGTGGCTGATCACCCAGGGCATCGCCAACATCAACACGACTGCCGGGTACGAGGCCGACTGGCCCGGCCTGTTCGCCGCGCTGAGCATGGCGATCATTCCGATGCTGATCGTGTACATCATCTTCCAGCGGCAGATCCAGTCCGGCCTCACCGCCGGGGCCGTCAAGTAGCCCCACCGCGGCCCGGCGGGTAGCGGCCGAGGAGGCGGGCGAGCTTCAGGCTCAGATGCAGCGTGAGCCGCTCACCGCCGTCCCTGAGATCGGTGCCCGCCAGCTCCTCCACCCGCCGCAGGCGGTAGTAGAGCGAGGTCCGGTGCAGCCGCAGCCGCTGGGAGGTGGCGTGCGCGCTGCCGGCCAGGTCGAGGTAGACCTCCAGCGTCTCCAGCAGGGGGCGGTGGGCCTCGTCGGCGAGCAGGCGTTCGAGGCCCGGATGCAGCTTGAGCGTGGCGGGCGGCAGCTGGGTCAGCAACCGGTAGACGCCGAGGCCCGACCACTCGGCCGAGGGCCCGAGGGCGGGCATGCGCGCCGCCACCTCGGCGGCCCGCGCGGCCTCCAGGTACGACCCGGCGGCCTGGTCGAGGCGCGAGCGGGGATCGCCCGTGCCCACCACCACGGGGATCTCCATCGCCGCGTGTATCTGCTCGGGACGGGCGGCGCCGGAGAAGAGCAGCACGGCGTGGTCGTACCGCACGAGATGCAGCGTGCGCCGGGGCCCGAGCCTGTGCCGCACGGCCAGCAGTGCCCGTTCCATTTCCTCTCGCACCGGCTCGTCGACCTGGCCGTCCAGCAGGGGACGGGCGACCGCGACGGTGACCGGCTCGGACTGCGGGAAGCCGCCCGCCTCGATCAGGCTCCGCGCGCCGGCCTCGGCGGCGCCGGGGGTGCCGAGCAGCACGCTGGTGACCGCGTCCAGTTCCCGGTGCGCGGCGAGCCCGACGGCGAGGCTCTCGTGGAAGAGCGCGACCCCGACGGCCGAGGCCACCTCGGCGACGACGCCGATCTCTTCCTCCGACATCGGCGGGCCGGCGTCGATGAACCACAGGAAGCCGAGCAGCCGTCCGCCGTGCCGGGCGGGGACGCACACCCGGGGCAGCAGGCCGAGACCGGCGGCGCCCGGGGTACGGATCGGGCCCTCGGCCTCGAAGATTCCGGCGGCGCGCAGCCATTCGCGTACCTCGGGAGTGGTCTCGCGGCGGAGGATCGAGTCGCGCCGTATGTCGTCCAGCGGCTCCATCTGCTGGCTGTAGGCGAGCACGTGCTGTAACCGGTCCTCCAGCATTACGGCCCGGCCCAGCTGGACGGCCAGGCCGTCCACAACCCGTTGCAGCCCGCTAGCCATCGAAAGCCTCCTGAGCGGCAGATTTCATCACATGTAGGACAAACCCCCGCAAGAGTCCCTACAGGTGATGGATGATCTCCGTCAAGAGCGTCTGTAGCGTCCCCGCTGAGTGCAGGCCCAGACTTAGGGGTGACGCCGTGACCGAGTCGTCGATTCACCGCAGGAAAAGACGGCTGTCCGTATTGTTGTTAGCGATCGTGCTCGGTCCGGTAGGACTGGCGGCGGTCCCCGCCTCGGCGGAGCCGCCACCCGAGCCCGCGCACCCGTGGCAGGCCGATCACTGGCCACAGCGCCAGCCCTGGCAGGAACAGGAGCCGACGGCCCTGTTCAAGGGCAAGCCCGGCGGGCCCACCGCGATCGACCCGCAGAACTGGAAGAACCCCGACCATATGACCTGGGAGGACGACTACAAGGGCGTCCCCGGCACCAACTGGTCCGATCCCGCGGGCAAGGGGTCCAAGCGCACGTTCAAGGGTGCGCTGGTCCTCCTCGACTACCCGAACCAGCCCTTCGTGGTCACCCAGCCGGCGAAGTCGACCGTGTTCGGCAACCCGAGCAGCGAGGCGCACGACATCCCTCGTGACCAGGTGGCCAAGTTCTACCAGGACTTCCTCAACACCCCCGGCAAGCTCAACCGGGGCCACACCATCCACGAGTACTGGATGGAGGACTCCGGCGGCAGGTACGGCGTCGAGCTCAACGCCTTCGGGCCGTACAAGATGCCGGGCAAGTCCCACGAGTACGCCATGGAGTTCCAGGGCGGCACCGCCTGCCCGGCGGGGGACACCTGCAACCGCAACATCCGCACCGACGGGCGCGCCGCCTGGGCCGCCGACGCCGGTGAGGACGCCCTGAGCAAGTTCGACTTCGTCTTCTACCTCAGCGCGGGCCAGGACGAGTCGTCGACCTGGCAGGAGTTCGGGCCGATCAAGTTCCCCACGAAGGAGGAGGTGACCGACGACTTCGGGCCGCCGGACCCGAACCTCCCCAACTGGGCGAAGACCCGGTACGTGGACTGGTCCTCCTGGGCCTCGGCCTCCACCATCTGGCCCAACGCCGGCGGGGGATCCTCCACCCAGGCCGAGAGCTCGGGACAGGGCGTGTACGCCCACGAGTTCAGCCATATTCTCGGCATCGGCGACAACTACAACAACCCCTTCGGCGTGCCGCCGCGCCGCGCGTACACCGGCATCTGGGAGATGCTCAGCCGGGGCAGCTTCAACGGCCCAGGCGGCCCGCACAGCCGGTGGACGATCCCGCCGACCGGGGGCGGCTCGATGGGCGCCCAGCACATGCTCAGGAACAAGCTGAAGCTGGAGATGGTGGACGAGCAGAACGTCCTGCGGCTCTCGCGGGAGGCGCTGGCCGAATCCGGCCTGGTCGTCGCCCGGGTGACGGCGCGGGAGGTCCAGCCAGGGGCCAAGGATCTGTCGGGTGTGAACATCGCGCTCGGCACCGGTGACCTCAGCCCGGCGTGCAGCATCCAGACCGACCCGCTGTGCGACGGCCGCGGCTACCAGAACTACACGATCGAGGTCGTGGACCGGGTCGGCTCCGACTCCTTCACGCCCGACTCCGGAGTGCTGCTGGCCAAGACCAAGAACCAGGACCAGGCGCCGTTCGAGTGGGTCATCGACGCCAACCCGCAGGACATCGGCATGACCGACTACGTCCTGCCGGACGGCACGCGGGTTCCGATCACGATCGGCGACTATCGGCAGCTGTCGGACGCCCTGTTCCACGCGGGTACCGACTCCGGCAGCGAGTACGAGTACGTCGACGAGGCCAACCGCCTGCACTTCTACGTACTCGACCTCCAGCGCGACAAGAAGGGCACGCTGTCGTACACCGTCGCCGTGCGCTCGCTGGACGGTGACGGTCCCCAGAAGCGGGGCGTCAGGGTGCTGCCCAGCGCCACGATCGCCAAGGGCACCGAGTGGGCGTCCTGCAGCTTCCCGATCACGAACACCGGCAAGGCCGCGACGCCCGCGGGCCAGCATCCCGAGGATGTCGGCTCGTACCTCAAGTCGGACGTCTACCGCCTGGCCACCACGGTGAGCGGCAAGGGCTGGACCACCTGGGTGCCCAACCAGCTCTCCACCCTTGAGTTCGGCAAGACGGCGCTGGTGCCGGTCTACGCCCAGCGCGGCAAGGGCGGCGACCACCTGGCGAAGCTGAAGCTCACCGCCACCTCCGAGAGCGACCCCTCCAAGAAGGCCACCGCGACCTGCCAGCTGGTCGGCATCTGACCGATCTTCCTTCATGAGCGACCCGGTGGGTACGGCCCGCGCCAGGCCGTGCCCACCGAGTTTTTCGTCCCTCACGGGCACTTCCCCGGCCCGGTGGCATGAGGTAAAGATGGAGCGAAGCTGATCGTCTAGGGCCGCACCCGGGTGTTCACCGGCGTGCCACCCGTCTGACCAGGAAAGGCTCACATGCCGCATATCGACTTGGGGAACGACGCTCCCGGTGTCCGTGGCCTGATGCAGTACCGGCCCGAGACGGGCAGGGTGCTGAGCGAGCTGGCGGAGATCCTGCTGCGCGATGACAACACGTTGTCGCGAGGTGAGCGCGAGCTCATCGCCTCCTACGTCTCCAGCCTCAACCAGTGCAAATTCTGCTCGGCCTCCCACAAGGCCTTCGCGGCGGCGCAACTGCCCGGAGGCGCGGAGACCGTCGCCCACGCCTGCTCGGACGTCGACACCGCCCCGGTCTCCGACAAGGTGAAGGCGCTCCTGCACATCGCCGGGGCGGTCCAGCGACTCGGCACCGAGGTCACCGACGACCACGTCGCCGCCGCCCGCAAGGCCGGCGCGACCGACGTGGAGATCCACGACACCGTGCTGATCGCCGCCGCCTTCTGCATGTTCAACCGCTACGTGGACGGCCTCGCCACCTACGCCCCCGATGACCCCGCCGCCTACGCCCAGATGGCCGAGCAGATCGTCACCGACGGATACATGGCCCGCCTGGCCCCGCGGGGCTGAGCCGCAGGAGCCGGAACGACCGGGCGGGCCCAACGCGCCGGTCGTTCCGGACAGGCGACAACCCCGCGGTCGCGTGGAAAACTCCTCACATGGACAGGTTGGACGACGCGGCGATTTCCACCCGGCTCGACGAGGTGC
Organism: Sphaerisporangium sp. NPDC088356; assembly: GCF_040685555.1. Classification (NCBI taxonomy): domain Bacteria; kingdom Bacillati; phylum Actinomycetota; class Actinomycetes; order Streptosporangiales; family Streptosporangiaceae; genus Sphaerisporangium; species Sphaerisporangium sp. NPDC088356. The sequence goes on along the minus strand of NZ_JBFBIK010000001.1, from coordinate 235,327 downwards.
CCGAGTGGCGCCGGGAGGGCGACGAGATCCGGCGCACGGTGGTGGCCCCCGACTTCCCGACGGCCATCGCCATCGTGAACGACGTGGCCGAGCAGGCCGAGAACCTCAACCACCACCCGGACATCGACATCCGGTGGCGGCGGCTCCACATCGCCCTCATGACCCACGACGCCGGCGGCCTGACCGACATGGACTTCAGGCTGGCCGCCAGGATCGACGCCATCGCCACCGACCACGGCGCCTAGCGGGGCGCCTACCCCAGCGACCAGACTTGCCGGTCTGTCTAGAGGTGTGGACGCCGGGTGATTCCGATGGCTCCGGGCGGCGGGCATACTCGTGGGTAACCGACATGAGTTCGGGCGTGCGCGTTCTACGAGGATCACGGCCTGTTCGACGACTACACCGGCGTGGTGGTCGAAACCGAGGAGGGCCGCAGGATCGCCCAGGCCCTCGGCTCCCACAAGGCGGTCATCCTCCGCAACCACGGCCTGCTGACGGTCGGCGACTCGGTGGACGCCGCCGCCTGGTGGTTCATCACCATGGAACGCTCGTGCCAGGCGCAGCTGCTCGCCAAGGCCGCCGGCCGGGTCGTGCCGATCTCGCACGAGAACGCCAAGCTGACCCACGGCCAGATAGGCAACGACCTGGTGGGCTGGATCAACTTCCAGCCGCTCTACGACCAGATCATCCGCTCGGAGCCCGATCTGTTCGGCTGACGGGGGAAGGGCCCGGCTCACTCGAACAGCGCGGCCGGGGGCACCGGTGAGACCACGGAGTCCCCGTCCCTGATCGGCGCCGCGCCGGCGACGAAGTTCACCAGCCCCTCCTCGTACACGCACCGGGCCTGCGTCAGGCCGCCCGCCGCCTTGCGGATCAGGTCCTGGAGGGGCAGCGGCGCCGGTGAGGCCACCACGATGAGGTTCCCGAACCGGCGTCCCCGCAGGACGCCGGGCTCGGCGAGCAGCGCCACGTGGCGGAACGCGCCGCCCACGGTCGCGACGACGCGGCGCGCGAAGGCGAGCCCCTTGCCGTCGGCGATGTTGACCAGCAGCGTGCCCGGCTCCTTGAGCACGCGGGCGACGTCGCCCATGTACTCGGCCGTGGCGAGGTCGAGCGGCATGACCGCGCCGCTGAACGCGTCCAGGATGAACAGGTCGGCCGAGGCGTCGTGCAGCCCGGCGGCGGCCGAGCGGCCGTCGGCCACGCGGACCTTCAGCCGGGGCACGGACTTCAGGTGCAGCTGGTCCCTGACCAGCTGCACCAGCATGGCGTCGGGCTCGATCACGATGTGCCGGGAGCCGGGCCTGGTCGCGGCGATGTACCGGGGGAGCGTGCAGGCGCCGGCGCCCACGTGGACGACGTCCAGCGGGCCGTCCTCGATCGCGTCGATCACGTCGGCCATGAGCCGGACGTACTCGAAGTCGAGATACGTGGGATCGTCGAGATCCACGTACGACTGGGGGACCCCGGCCATGCTCAGCAGCCAGCCGTTCGGCCGGTCCAGGTCCCGCAGGAGCTCCACCTCGCCGGAGTCCACCGGGTAGCTGCCGGGCAGGGGAGTCACCTCAGCCTTGCGCTTGCCCACACGCTCTCCCATTGCTTCTGATATATCGGGATGTGCCATAACCGGCACTCTTGGGAGAACCGTATGCGCCGCCGAGGACTGCTCGCTCTGGTTGTGGTGAGTCTCGTCATCGTCGCGGCGGCGCTCGTGGCCCTGGTCGTCGACTCGCGCCGGGTGACCGGGAGCCCCAGGGTGACCGGCCAGGCCTACCTCGACGCCTGGGCGGCCGAGAACCTCGCCGAGATGCGCGAACTGGTCGCGTCCCCGCCGCCCGACTTCCTGGACCAGCACCGCCGCCTCAGCACCGATCTGCAGATCCTGTCCATCAAGCTGACGCCGGGCGCGGTCGTACGGCGGGGCGAGCGCTCCGCGGACATGCCCTTCGAGGGGGCCAGGCAGATCGGCGAGCTGGGGCAGTGGAAGTTCTCCTCCGTGCTGCATCTCGCGGTCAGGGACGGCGGGTGGAAGGTCGTCTGGACGCCCGAGACCCTCCACCCCGGGCTGGCGGCGAACGAGCGGCTGCGCATGACCGAGATCCCCGTGCCGGGGACCGATCTGCTCACCCGGCAGGGGAAGCCGCTGCCCCACGACAGCGGGGCCGAGAGGTACTTCAAGGACCTCACCGGCAGGGTCGACGACCTGTACGTGGACCCGCCGACCGGGTGGGCGATCGAGGCGGTGGCCTCCACCGGCAAGTCCAGGAGGCTCGTGGTGTTCCGCCAGGCGGCCGAGCGGAGGTTCCGCACGACCCTCGACTGGTGGACGCAGGCCGCCGCGGCACGCGCGCTCGACGGCGTATCCGACCCGGCCGCCATCGTCGCGGTGAGGCCGTCCACGGGGGAGGTGCTGGCCGTGGCCGACCGGCTGCCGGGCCAGGGCGCCTTCTACAGGCCCTACCCCGTCGAGGATCTGGGGGAGGGCGGTCTCCGGCGGGAGGCGGCGGAGTTCGGGTTCGGCGGGAAGCTGAAGTCGGGCCTCGGCGGGGTCTGCGGGACCGTGCGCGACGCCGGGAACGGCGACCAGCCGGGTGCGGACGCCATCGGGCGGAACTCCGTGCGGGCCACCCCGCTGTGCATGGCGCTGGTCGCCGCCGCCGTCCAGAACGGCACGTGGCGACCGCCGAGGCTGATGTCGGAGGACGCCGTCGGGCGGCTGGAGACCGACGGGCGCCCCAGGCCGAGGAAGCTGCCGCCGCAGGTCCTCGCTCCGCTGCGTTCGACGATGACGGCGGTGGTGACCGACGGAACGGCCGCCCCGTCCGGCCTTCCCGCGGGCGTCGCGGGCAAGACCGGCACGGCGCGGGCCGCCTCGGGGGAGGACCACGCCTGGTTCGTCGGCTACCGCGGCGACCTCGCCTTCGCGGTGCTCGTCGAGCACGGTGGCACGGGCGCCGCCGCCGCCACCCCCATCGCCGTGCGCTTCCTGGACGCCCTCTGAGAGCGTTCCCCAGTACGTCGCGGTCTCACTGGTGGTCTACGCCGCCGGCTGAGGCCTCCTGGGCGAGCCTGCGCGCGGCGAGCTCGGCGTAGAGCGCCGCGCCGTCGGCCAGCACGGCGTCGTCGAAGGCAGCCTCCGGCGCGTGGTTGTAGGCGGCCTTCGACGGGTCGGCCCCCGCCGGGCAGGCGCCGAGGGCGACGAATGCCGAGGGCACCTCCTCGCAGACGAACGAGAAGTCCTCCGAGCCGGCGAACGGCTGGGGCGCCCTGATGAACCGCCGCTCGTCGAACACCTCGCGCACGGTCGCGCCGACGAACTCCGCCTCCGCCGCGCTGTTGACGGTGACGGGATAGCTCACGTCATAGTCGGCATCGACCTCCAGGCCGTGCGCCGCGGCGATGCCCCTCACGAGCCTCAGAACGCGCTCCTGGACGCGCTCGTGGGCCGCCGTGGAGAAGGATCTGACCGTCGCCTCGAAGCGAGCCTCGCCGGGGATGACGTTGTCGGCGGTGCCGGCGTGGAAGCTCCCCACGGTGACCACCACCGGGTCGAACACGTCGAAGCCCCGCGTGACCATGGTCTGGAGCGCGGTGACCATCTCGCACGCGGCGGGGATCGGATCGCTCGCGAGGTGCGGGGTCGACCCGTGCCCGCCCGAGCCGCGCACGGTCACGGTCAGCCGGTCCGCCGCCGCCATGATGGGGCCGCTCCTGGTGACGAAGACTCCCCGCGGCAGCAGAGAGCTGATCACGTGCAGCGCGTACGCCGCGACGGGACGCCGGCCCGAGGCGTCCAGCACGCCCTCCTCAATCATGATCTTCGCGCCGCCCGCGCCCTCCTCGCCGGGCTGGAACATGAAGACGATGTCGCCGGCCAGCCGGTCGCGCCGGGCGGCGAGCAGGTGCGCGGCGCCGGCCAGCATGGCGGTGTGCAGGTCGTGCCCGCAGGCGTGCATGCGCCCGGCGAGCTCCGAGACCACCGGGGCGCCGCTCCGTTCCGTCACGGGGAGCGCGTCCATGTCGCCGCGGAGCAGTACGGTCGGGCCGGGCCGCGCGCCGCGCAGGACGGCGGTGACCGAGCTCAGCCGCGCGCCGGTCGACACCTCCAGGGGCAGGCCCGCCAGTGCGCCGAGCACCTTCTCCTGGGTCCTCGGCAGGTCCAGGCCGAGCTCGGGCTCACGGTGCAGCGCGTGGCGCAGCCGTACGAGCTCACTGCTGATGTCTTCGGCGGCTTCGCGAAGTGACACCGGCGTCCCTCCAAGAGTTTCGTCGCCGACATGTCCTGCATGTCAGCGCACTTCCCACGATATTGCCGGGCTTTTTAAGTACTGGACAGCATTTGACGTTGATTTGGTCTGGTAACCGGTCCTTTCCGGATATGAACGGAAACGTGGGGCTGGAGGTGGCCTTCATGCCATGAGCGGATCGCCGATCATGGAATCCTCGGCCGACCTGGGAGGACGATATGCAAGATGTGCGGGCCGAGGTAGGCCGTCACTGGTGGGTGCTCGCGGTACGGGGCGCCTGCGCGATCCTGTTCGGCATCCTGGCCATCGTGTGGCCCCTGATCACGCTCCTCACGCTGGTGATCCTCTTCGGAGCCTTCGCGATCGTCAGCGGGGTCTTCACGCTCATCGGGGCTTTCCGGGGGGACCATCCCGGTGACTCCAAGATCTGGATGATCGTCTCCGGCGTCGTCGGCGTCCTGGCCGGTATCGTCGCCTGGGTCTGGCCGGGGATCACGGCGCTCGCACTGCTCCTGCTGATCGCCGCCTACGCGGTCGTCATCGGCGTGGTCGAGATCGTCGCGGCGTTCAGGCGCAGGAAGGCCACCGGCGAGACCGACTGGATGTACGCGCTCAGCGGGGTCCTCGCGGTGATCTTCGGAATCCTGCTGTTCGTCTGGCCCGCGTCCGGCGCGCTCGCCCTGACCTGGCTGATCGGCATCTTCGCGATCGTGTACGGCGCCTCGCTGGTGTACCTGGCCGTCCGGGACCGGGGCGTCGGTCACAGGGGGACCGCGGGATCGGCCGCGCACGCCCACTAGAACGCCGCCGGGAAGCCTTTCGGCAAAAGAATTAGTGTGGCAGGGCAGATGTGCCGGAAAGTATGAACATATGTGCCCGGGTGACGGGGAATAATCTGGCGTAAGTGTCCAGCTCCGCATGGGAGGGCACATGAGCGTCCTCGGCCGTCTGGCCCGCCACCTCCTCGTCGACGGCTACCGGCTGGAGCTCGACCTCGAACGTAGCGGCGGATCCTGGATCGTGGACGCCGGCACCGGCCGCCGCTACCTCGACTTCTACACCTTCTTCGCCTCGGCCCCGCTCGGGGTGAACCCGTTCGACGACGATCCGGAGTTCCTGTCGCTGCTCGGCAGGGTCGCCGCCAACAAGCCGGCGAACTCCGACCTCTACACGTCCCACCTCGCCGACTTCGCCGACACCTTCGCCCGGGTGCTCGGCGATCCGGAACTGCCCCACCTGTTCTTCGTCGAGGGCGGCGCGCTGGCCGTGGAGAACGCCCTCAAGTGCGCCTTCGACTGGAAGAGCCGCCTCAACGAGGCCGCCGGCCGCCCCCGCGAGCTCGGGACCAAGGTGCTGCACCTCACACGCGCCTTCCACGGCCGCAGCGGGTACACCTTGTCGCTGACCAACACCGAGCCGGCCAAGACCGACCGCTTCCCCGCCTTCGACTGGCCGAGGATCGAGGTGCCTGCGATCCACTTCGGGGACGTGGAGGCGGCCGAGGAGCGGTCGCTGGCCCAGGCCCGGGAGGCCTTCGACCGCCACCCCCACGACATCGCGTGCTTCATCGCCGAGCCCATCCAGGGCGAGGGCGGGGACAACCACATGCGCCCCGAGTTCCTGCGGGCCGTCCAGGACCTGTGCCACGAGCGGGACGCGCTGTTCGTCCTCGACGAGGTGCAGACCGGCGCCGGCCTCACCGGCACGCCTTGGGCCTACCAGCAGCTCGGCCTGGCGCCCGACATCGTGGCCTTCGCCAAGAAGGTGCAGGTCGGCGGGATCATGGCCGGCCGCAGGGTGGACGAGGTCGAGGGCAACGTGTTCCAGGTGAGCGGGCGGATCAACTCCACGTGGGGCGGCGGCCTCGTCGACATGGTCCGTTCCCGCAGGATGCTGGAGATCATCGAGCGGGACGGGCTGATCGCCCGTGCCGGAGTGCTCGGGGAGACCCTGCTCGACGGCCTGCGGCGGCTGGAGGAGGCGTTCCCCGGCCTGGTGCTCAACACCAGGGGGAGAGGCCTCATGTGCGCCTTCGACGTGACCTCGGACAGGGACCGGCTGATCACCTCGCTGCGGGACGACGAGGGAGTGCTCGTCCTGCCGTGCGGGGAGCGGTCGGTACGGCTCCGCCCCGCGCTGTCGGTGACCCCTGAGGAGATCGGGCACGGCCTCGCGGCGCTGGGCCGTGCGCTCACGGCGGTGCGGGACGCGGTGACCGTGCCCGCCTGACGGCCGCCGGGGCCCGCGCCCTCACGGGGACGCGTTTCCCCTCCACAGGCCGATGGCGGTCCCCCGGGAATCCGCGCCCAGCTTGGAGTAGATGCGGTTGACGTGGTTCTTCACCGTCTTCTCGCTCAGGAACAACCGTTGTGCGATCTCTCCGTTCGAGTGACCCGTCGCGATCAGCTCCATCACCTCAGCCTCGCGTTTGCTCAACCCGGTGTGCGCGTGCTCGTTGTACGTGGCGTCATCGACACTCATCCGGCCTCCGGTGGCACGAATCATTGTCAGATCGCCGAGCCCCCCGCGCCGGCGGCGTAGCGGTTCTGTGCGAGCATAGCCCGCCGTGTGAATCTTTGGGGTGCATGCTGCCCGAAAAAGGCTGCTATCCACGTAAAAGGGGGGAAATGCCCGGAAAAGCGTGATGGCCGGTCCGTCTGGACCGGCCATCACCCCGCTTGGGGTGAGTGATGGGACTTGAACCCACGACATCCAGGACCACAACCTGGCGCTCTGCCAACTGAGCTACACCCACCATGCCCCGCGGTCAGCACCGCGGCACTGGGAAAAGTGTAGCGGGCTTTGGGAGGTTCTGACGCCGTGGCGCGTCAAGATCCGGATATGGCTTCGGCGACCTCGCGTGCGGTGGCCGAGTCGGGGCCCGGCTGGGGCACGAAAACGGCGGCGCGGTAGTACCGCATCTCCTGGACGCTCTCGGTGATGTCGGCCAGCGCGCGGTGGCCGCCCTGCTTGGCCGGTGAGGCGAAGTAGACGCGGGGATACCAGCGGCGGACCAGCTCCTTCACCGAGGAGACGTCCACCATGCGGTAGTGCAGGTAGCCGTCCACGGCGGGCATGTCACGGGCGATGAAGGAGCGGTCCGTGGAGATGGAGTTGCCGCACAGCGGCGCCCTCTTCGGCTCGGGAACATGCCTACGGATGTACTCCAGAACCATGGACTCGGCCTCGGCGAGCGTCACACCGTCGCCGAGCGCGGTGAGCAGCCCGGAGGAGGTGTGCATCTGCCGCACGACCTCCGACATCTGCTCCAGCGCCTCCTGCGGCGGCTTGATGACGACGTCCACGCCCGCGTCCAGCTGGTTCAGCTCGCCGTCGGTCACGACGCACGCGACCTCCACCAGCGCGTCACGGCCGAGATCGAGCCCGGTCATCTCACAGTCGATCCAGACCAACAGGTCACTCATAATGCCCAGCGTAGTGCCCGGTCATGAGGCCTTGAGAGAGTCCAGTACGCGATCGATGACCGAGGTGTCCAAATTGTCCGGTACGGAGGCGTAAAGCATGGAAGGTCGCTGTCCGGAACCCTGATCCACCACGAGAATCACGCCCTGTTCCTTCTTGAACTTCCAGCCCGACTTCTTGGCCTGGCCGGTGAAGTCCATCTCGAACCGCAGGATCCACGCCTTCTTGCCGCTGACGTCGAGCGCGGCGTCCTTGACGATCTTCCGCTTGTGCGGGGGGCTGTAGAAGAGCTTCTCGTAGTTGACCAGCACGGTGCCGGCCACGTTGCGAAGATCCTGGGGCCCGGAGTAGGAGAAGGCCTCCGGCAGCCGGCAGGTCAGGACCTGGCCGACCCAGTTGTGGTCCTGGCCGTCGAAGTTCTCCTGGGAGACGGCCTCGAAGCCGCTGCTCCACTGCGGGAAGTTCGGGTCCTCGGGACCGGTGCCGTTCAGTTCCGCCCACGTCGGCACCGTCCACTTGGAGCCGGGGAACACGTACGAAAGGCCCGTGCGCGGGTCGCTGATGACGTTGCCCTTGGGCTGCGGCAGCTCAGCCGGGAGGTCCGTGGAGCTCGGGTCCGGGGTGGGGGTGGTCTCCAGCGGCGGGGTGACCTGCGGGTCCGAGGGCTCCACGGTGTTGGTCGGAGCCGGGGTCCCGGCGGCGATCGGGTCGCTGTCGCGGTTGACGACGCTGATACCGATCACCAGGGCCACGACCAGGAGGATCACCACGGCGCCACCGCCGATGACCCAGGGGATCATGCTCTTCTTCGGCGGCGGGGGTCCCTGAGGGCCGAACTCCGGCACCGGGAACTGGGCCGTGCCGCCCTGGTTGCCCCACTGCCGCGGTCCCGCGGGGCCGCCGTACGGGCTCCCGGGCGCGCCGAGCGGTGCCGTTCCCTGCTGCGCCGGCGGCGCGAACTGGGCCGGTCCCTGCTGCGGGTAGGGCCCCTGACCCTGTGGCGGGGCGGGCTGGGCGTACGGCCCCGTACCGGGCTGCGGGTGCGAGCCCGTGCCCGGCTGGGGGCCCTGTCCCGTGCCGGGCTGCGGGTAGGCCCCCGTGCCCGGCTGGAACTGCGGTCCCGTGCCGGGCTGGAACTGCGGTCCCGTGCCGGGCTGGAACTGCGGTCCCGTGCCGGGCTGCGGCTGGGGTCCCGTGCCGGGCTGGGGGTTCGGTCCCGTGCCGGGCTGCGGGTGGGCGCCCGTGCCAGGCTGCGTCCCGACCCCGGGCTGTGCCCACTGGCCGGTGGTCACGGGCCCGCCCTGCCCCGCCGGACTCTCCAGCGGGTGGGTGGCGTCCGTCCACTGCGTGCCATCCCACCAACGCAGTTGGGGGCTTCCGTATGGGTCGGGGTACCAGCCGGCGGGGGTCTGCGTCATGTCCGTCAGAATAGTGACATTGCCGCTTATTGCGCATTTGGCGCGCAAGGCTGATCGTCATCGCCCGGTCGCGTCATGAATTTCCGGCCCGGACAGTGAACGGGTCAGCACTTGTAGGTGAACGACGCCTTGTCCTCCAGCCGGGTGCCCGAGGCGATCGGCGACAGGACGCGGAGCCGGGCCGTCAGCTTCTTGGTGCCGCGACCGCCCACATCCCACTTGAGGCTCACCTGGTGGGTGGTCTGCCCCGACGGCACGGGGTCGGTGTGCTTGACCGGTTGCTCGCCGCTCGGCAGCCACTCGTAGGACACCTGCCCGGCCCCGCCATTGGTGGTGATCACGCCGATGACGTCGACCGTGATGTCGCAGCCCTTCGCCTTCGGCGTCTTCACGTCGACCGCCGTGACAGAGAGCGGCTCGCCGCGCTGGAACCACAGGAAGAGCGCGGCCGCGATGATCAGCGCGAACAGCACGCCGGACCAGAGCACGCCGCCCCGGCGGCGCCTCGCGGGTGCCCGCCTCAGCCGCTCCTTGGCGGGCACGGTGACCTGCTCCCGTCCGGAACGCCAGATCTGGGCTGCCGTCGTGTCGGCGGGCACCCCAGGGCCGAACCGCATCTCACCGCTACGCCCCGCCTCCGTGGGGCCGGTCGCGCCCGCGGACGCGGCCGTACCGGCCGTGCCGGCGGGCGTCGCGTCGTGGCCGGCCGCTCCCATGACCGCGGCACCGCTCGCGCCGGGGGCTCCCGCGTACGGCGACTCGCCCATGCCCGGCGTGTAGAGAAGGGTGACGACCTCGCCGCTCTCCTCGCCCGCCGTGCCGAAGGCGCCGGACGCGCGAGGAGGCTCCTGGGTCGGGACGTCGCTCGCGGACCACCACTGGATGGTCCGTACGAGCCGCTCGCGGGTGGTGAACCCCGTGGGCAGCAGATCGCGCCCGCTGAGCAGGGCGTCGCGGGCGGCGCTCAGGCCGTGGGTGGTGGCGGTCGCCGCCGCCCGGTCGAACAACTGCGCCGCGCGCGGATCGCCCGCCGCCCACCCGGCGGCGAGCCCCCGGGCCAGCGACGCCCACGCCGCGAGGTCGCGATCGGGCGAGGGCTGCTCGCCCCGCAGTGCCAGGGCCAGCCCGCGCTCGGCCAGAACCGCGGTGCCGTCGTCGCCGATCACGACCGTCCCCGCGTGCAGGGCCCCGTGGGCGAGGCCCGCCGCGTGGACGGCCAGCAGGGTCTGGGCGGTCTCCACCAGGACGGTGGCGGCGCTTCCCGCGTCCGGAGGCGGCACGCCGGGCCGTCCGGTCATCAGCTCGGCCAGAGACGGCGTGGCGGGGCGGCCGGCGAGCAGCCAGACCTCCCCGCGCGCGGCCACGAGATCGACGATGGGCATCAGCCCCGTGAGGCCGCTCTGCGCCAGGCGCCGGTCCGCGGTGACCGCGGCCACGACCCGCTCCCTGGCGCCGGGTGCGGACAGGGATCGGGGGTCGAGCATGAGAGCCCCGCGCCGGGTGCCGTCAGGGCCTACCGCGTCGACCCACGTGCCCACCTCGCCCATCCGGGACCGGCCCGTGAGCCGGTGTCCCGCGATGCTGTCGCCATCAGGCATCTACTGCCGCCTCCGGTGCCGTCCCGCCATGCGCTGTCTCAAGGCCAGTGTGGCGGGTACGGCGGCGGCCGTCATCAGCCCGGCGGCGAGGGCCCCATCGGTGCCCCCCTTCGGCGTCGACTCGGGCGAGGGAGTGTCGCCCTGCCCCCTTGGCGGGGTGGTCGGCGTGGGGTCGGGTTCGGGGTCGGGGGACTTGCTCGGAGGCTCGGCCGACGGCGTGGGCCTCGGGGTCGGGGTCGGCTTCGGCTTGCCTGAGGGCAGCGTGTCGTCCACCTTCGGGTCGGACTGGTCCGACCCCGAAGGCGAGGGACTGGGCGAGCCGGTCGGCGTGACCTTGGGGGGCTTTGTGGGCTTGGAGGGCTTCTTGCTCGGGGAGGGCTTCGGGGAGGCCGCCTTCCTGGTGGGCGGCGCGTTCGTCGGTGCGGCCGCGGCGGTGCTGGTGGGCTCGGCGGCGGTCGGGTCCGCGGTGGGGGTCTGCGCCGGGTGTTCCGAGGGAGTCTCCACAGGGGTCTCCGCGATGGCGGGCTCGGGGGAGCCGGACTCCCCGCCCGCGTCGAGCGGGCTCACGGTCGGCGTCACGACCGTGGTCTGGGCCTGCAGTTTGCTGTCGCCCATCGATCCGACCAGGACGGCGGTTATCGCGGAGACGACCGCCAGTCCTACCGCGCCGATCGCGATCTTGACGCTGAGCCTCTTCACCCCCCGCCCGTGGCCGCCCAGCTCGGTGTCGGCGAGGGAGGTGCCGGCCGCGGGCGTCTCGCCCGCGAGCGGGAACAGCAGCGCGAGGAGCCCCGCGAGGGCCGCCAGCCTGCGGCGCCCCCGGTCCTCCCAGTCGGGCCCGTACGCGCCGGCGGCGACCGTCTCCAGCTCCGCGAGGAACGCGTCGGCGGTAGCCGGCCGGTCGGCGGGATGCTTGGCCAGCCCGCGCTCGACGAGGCCACGCAGCGGCGCGGGGACCTGGTCGACCGGGGGGGGCATCGACTGGTGCTGGCGGGCCAGCACCGCGATGTTCTGCGACTGGAAGGGGCGGGTGCCGGTGAGGCACTCGAAGAAGACGATGGTCGCGGCGTAGACGTCGGTGCTCGGACCGGCGGGCGCGCCCGACCACTGCTCGGGCGCCATGTACGGTGGCGTGCCCGCGCCGCTCACGCCGTCGCCCGAGCGCACGGCGATGCCGAAGTCGATGAGCTTGCTGTGGCCGGTGCCCTCGATGACGACGTTCTCGGGCTTGAAGTCGCGGTGGACGACCCCGCTCACGTGCGCGGCGGCCAGCCCCAGCAGAGCGCCCTTGAGCAGCACGAGCGCCGCCTCGGCGCCGGTCGGCCCCTCCGAGCGCAGCATCGAGCGGAGCGAGACCCCGTCGACGAGCTCCATGACGATGGCGGCGGCGCCGTTGTTCTCGATGTACTCGTAGAAACGCGCCGCGTGCGCGCTGTCCATCAGCTCCAGCAGGCGCGCTTCGTGCCTGAAGCGGATGATGAATCCCGGGTCGGCGCAGAGCTCGTCCGACAGGTACTTGATCGCGACGTATGACTGGTCCGCTTCGTGGCGCGCCATGACGACACGCCCCGAGCCCCCGCTGCCGAGATCTCGGATCTCGGTGTATCCGGGGACTCGCCATGCCCCCGTGTGGCCGTCCATGCGGTCTCCTTTTGTGGCCGGGCCCCCACCCATGACGCGAGAACGAAGCCTATAGATGGCGTGGCCGACCCGTGATGTTTAAATGGATATTCCGCATATTGTCGACACCATTGTCAGTATTTACCGGCCGCCCTATTTCCGGCTCCGGGCAAGGGCAGGGACGCGGCGCACGGGGAGAGTTCCCTCGCGGCGGAGGCCGGTGGGCCTTCGGGGACGGTGGTGGCGGTGACTCCCCATCCGAGCCCGCACAGCGGCCTCGGGAAGCGGAAGGACACGGTCGTCGTGTAGCCGGTCTTGCCCGAGAGCCTCACCGACGCGACGTGCAGGCTCTTGCCCGCCAGCTGGAACGAGACCTTGAGCTCCACCGCCTGGGCGTTCGCCGTGGTGACGACCAGGACCGCGGCGCCCGTGCGCGTGCGCTCGGTCATGGTCAGCGCCTCGACCCGCAGGCCCGTGACCTTCGGCGGGCACGGCCGCACCTTGGTACTCGCCGACTGAACCCCGTTGCCCGAGGCCGGGCTGGTGGAGGCGGTCATGCCCACCGTGCCGTCGCAGGGACGGGTGCCGAGTTCCGCGCTGAACTCCCGGTCGTAGCGCCGGGCACCTTTCAGCGTGGCCGTACGGGTGGCGACCACCGAGCCGTTCACCGTGAACCGCACGGTCAGCCGCACCGCGCCGGTTCCGCTCGTGGTGACCCGCGCCGTGCCCCTGGCCACCGGCACGTCGCCGGGGGGCAGGGCGAACCCGCTCAGGTTCACGGCGGTGACCTTGGTCGGCGCCGAGGGGCTGGGGGACGGCGTGCGCGACGGCAGGGGTGAGGGCTTCTTCGACGCGGAGGCGGACGGCGAGGCGGAGCCGGACGGGGAGGCGGACGGCGACGAGGACGCGGAGGGCGAGGTGGAGAGCGGCGACGTCGCCGCGGACGGCGTGGGATGGAACCCGATCGGGGACGCCTGCGACGGTCCTGGTTCGGGCGAGGCGCTGGGGGACACGATCGGGGAGATCTGGGCGGACGGGGACGGCCCGTCCGAGCCGGGGACCGTGCCGCCCGGCAGCGTGGCGACGGCGGCCGGGGGGCTCCCCGCCGCGATGCGGTCGTAGGACGCGAGCCCGAACACCACGAGTCCGCCGGCCAGCGCGACCAGGCCGGCGCCCGCGACGATCCGCACGTTGCGCCGCAGCGGCCGCAGCATGGTCCTGGCCACGCTCGCCGAGGCCTGCGAGGGGGACTGCCTGAGCGGGAACAGCGTGGCCAGCAGGGCCGCCAGCGCGGCGAGGCGCCGCCGCCCCCGCTCCTCCCAGTCGGGGCCGTACGCCGCGACCGCCGCCTCCTCCAGCTCGGCCACGAAGGGCTCGGCCGCCTCCGGGCGGTCCATGGGGTCCTTGGCCAGGCCGCGGGCGAGCAGGTCGCGCAGCGGCTCGGGCACCTCCTCCACGGGCGGCGGCGCGGTCTGGTGCTGGTGCATCAGCAGGGCCTGCTCGGTGGCGCGGTACGGGCGGTGGCCGGTCAGGCACTCGAAGAACACGACGGTCGCGGCGTAGACGTCGCTCTGGGGCGACGCGGGATACCCGGCCCACTGCTCGGGCGCCATGTAAGGAGGGGTGCCCGCTGTCGAGCCGGTGTCTCCGGCACGCAGGGCGATGCCGAAGTCGGCTATCTTGCTGGTCCCGCCGGCGTCGACCAGCACGTTCTCCGGCTTGTAGTCGCGGTGCACCACCCCGGCCGCGTGGGCGGCGGAGAGGCCGAGCAGCGATCCCTTGAGCACGGTGAGGGCCGCTTCCGGGCCGGTCGCGCCGTGCTCGCCGAGCAGCGCGCGCAGGGAGACGCCCTCGACCAGCTCCATGACGATCGCGGCGTCGCCCCGCTCCGACTGGACGTACTCGTAGAGCTGCACGACGTGCGGGTCTTCCAGCTCGACCAGGAGCTGTGCCTCCTCGCGGAAGCGGGCGAGGAAGCCCGGCTGCCCACGCAAGTCCGCCGACAGGTACTTGATGGCCACATGGGTGCCGGACTCCCCGTGGGTCGCGAGCACCACCCGTCCCCCGGCGCCGGCGCCGAGTTGCCGCACCTCGGTGTAACCGGGGACGGTCCAGTCATGTGGTGTACCACCCATACATATGCGACGCGCACGCCCCCGGCAGGGTTGGCGAGCCGCGCGTTATGCGTATCGGCCGCGCTCGGCGATGTGGGCCGGTACCGGGATCCCCGGAGGGAGCACGGGGTCGGGTTCGGGAGCGCCCCAGCTCACCTGGAGCGGCAGCACGCCCGCCCACACGGGCAGCGCGTAGTCCTCGTCCTCGTCAACGGGCGGGCCCTGCCGCACCTTGACCGACGCCTCCGTAAGCGAGAGCGCCAGCACGGCGGTGGCGGCCATCTCCTTGGGATCCGGCCGCCGCACGGTGTCCCACTGGCCGGGGGCCAGCTGCTCGGTGATCGCCCGCAACCCGGCCAGCCGCTCGTCCGCGTCCCTCACGGCCCGCGCCGTGCCGTAGATCATGGCCGAGCGGTAGTTGACCGAGTGGTGGAAGGCCGAGCGGGCGAGCACGATCCCGTCGAGGTGGGTCACGGTCACGCAGACCTCGCCGGCCGCTCGAAGCGAGGTGGCTCCCGTCGATCCGTGCAGGTAGAGAGTGTCGCCGATCCTGCCGTACCCCGTTGGAACCACCCTTGGAGACCCGTCCACCACGACCCCGAGGTGGCAGATCAGCCCGGCGTCGAGGATGGCGTGGAGCTCGGAGCGGTCCGTGCGGCCCCGCTCCTTGGAGCGGTTGAGTGCGGTGCGAGGAGTGGTGGAGAGCATGCCACTAACGTAGGCACCGAGTGGACTGGTGGTGTATGTCCACTCGCGATCACTTCCGGGAGACCACTTGCGCGGCCACGTCGACCTTCCCCTCGCCCTCGACCGGGAAGCGCCCGTCCCGCTGGCCGTGCAGCTCGGCGATCAGCTCAGGGAGGGCATGCGGGCCGGGGCGCTCAAGTCCGGCGAGCGCCTGCCGTCCAGCCGGGGGCTCGCGCGGCTGCTGGGGGTCAGCCGCACGGTCGTCACCGAGGCCTTCCAGCAGCTGTACGCCGAGGGGTGGCTGGAGGGACGGCACGGCTCCGGCACCTATGTCGCCGACTTCCCGCGCTTCACGAGCGGCCCCGGCGGCGCCGGGCCGTCCGGCACTGAGGAGCGCTCCGCATACGGCGGCGCGGAGCCGGGCGCGGCGGGCGGTGGGGCGGCGCCTGGCTCCCCTGGAAGGGGGACGATCGACCTGCGTCCCGGCCGGCCCTGGGTGCTCGACTACGACAAGGCGGCCTGGCGGCGGGCCTGGCGCCGCGCGGCCGACCGGCCGCCGTCCGACGTCGTCGACCCCTACGGGCACCCGCGCCTGCGCGAGCTGCTGGCCGACCACCTGCGCCGGACGCGGGCGGTGCCCGTGGGACCGGAGAACGTGCTGGTCACCCGGGGAACCGGCCACGGCATCGACCTGATAGCCGCCACCGTCCTGCGGCCGGGGGACGGGGCCGGCGTGGAGGAGCCGGGCTACCGCGCGGCCCGGCGCGTCTTCGTGGCCAGGGGCGGTCGCGTCGTGCCCTGTCCCGTGGACGAGCAGGGTGTCGTCCCCGCCGACCTCCCGGACGACCTGCGGGTGCTCTACACCACCCCCGCGCACCAGTACCCGTTGGGCGGGCGGCTGCCCATCCCCCGCAGGGAAGGGCTGCTGGCCTGGGCGCGCCGCACGGGGGCCCTGGTGGTGGAGGACGACTACGACGCCGAGTTCCGCTACGACGTGGCACCACTCCCGGCCCTGTACGGCCTCGACCCCGAGCGGGTCGTGCTGCTCGGCACGCTGTCGAAGTCGCTGGCGCCCGATGTCGGCATCGGCTGGCTGGTCGCCACGCCCGGCCTGCTCGGGGAGATCGCCCGCACGCGCCAGAGGCTGGCCGACCGTACCTCGGGGCCGGTCCAGGAGGCCGTCTCGGTGCTGCTGGAGCGCGGCGACCTCGACCGCCACCTGCGGCGCATGCGGTTGGAGTACGCGCGCCGCCGCGCCGCCATCGTCGAGATCCTCGGCCCGCTCGTGAGCGGGGACTCTGCCGGGCTGCACGTCTTCCTCCGGCTCCCCGAGGCGGCCGTCGGCCCCCTGGTCGCCGAGGCGGCCGGGCGCGGGGTGCTCCTGGACACGACGGCGCGGCACCACCACGGGCGCCCGCGCCACCACGGGCTGGTCATCGGGTACGGTTCGGCGTCCCTGGGCGAGATCAGGAAGGCGTGCGCGGTCATCGCCGAGCTCGCGCCGGACCTGTGAGCCGCGCCTGCCCAGAGGTTTCAGGCGGCGCGGTCGAGGAGGCGGTCGCCCGGGGGCGGCGCGGGTTGCAGCGACTCGACGACCGGCAGGGCGCGCTCGGCGTACAGCGGGTCGATGGGGAGCACGTGCCGGGCCCACCAGCGGGCGGCCTCGCGGTCGGGTGACGGTTCGACGAACGGCTCGGCGTAGTCGTCGTACGGCGGGTCGTAGAGGTAGCCCGTCGGGACGCCGCGGCGCTCCAGCGCGGCGATGGCCGCGTCACGGTCGGAGACGAGCAGCGGCACGCGGAAGAGCGGCTGGTCCACGTGGTCGAGCACCCCTCGGGCCACGGTCCGCAGCTCCGCCAGCCTGGCGACGCCCGCCAGCCTCCTCGCCCGCTCTTCCTGGAGGCGGGCGAGACGCCGGCCTTGGTACCACCGTGCGACAGAGCCGCGTGAGCTTCGGTAGTCGTGCAGATCGGCCCGGACCCAGGTGTCGAGCGCCGGCAGGCCGGGCGCCTCTGCGATCGCCGTGCGCAACTCCTCGGGCCGCAGGGCGATGCGGTAGCCCTCGCGTGGCTCCTGCAGGCCCATGATCCGGGCGAGGCGCATGGCCGGGCGCCCCAGGTCGAGTTTCAAGGCGAGGCGGCGGCCGGCGGAGGTCGCGACGCCGAAGAGGTCCCTGCGGAGGGCGCCGGGTTCGAGCAGCAGGTCGCGCTCGCGCTCCAGCGCCCGCCGGTCGGCGGCGCCGTCGACCACGAGGACGCCCCCGGACCCGGCCGCGGCGTGCTTGGAGAGGCTGAAGACGCCGGCGACGCCGAACGTGCCCACGGGCCGGCCGTCCACCGAGGTCTCGGCCGCGTGGGCGGCGTCCTCGATGACCACCAGCCCCGCCATGCCGAGCACGTCGTCCGGCAGGCCGTACAGGTTCGTGGTGAGGACCGCGTCGACGGTGCCGAGCAGGACGCGGGCCATCTCGATGTTGCCGTCGAGGACGGAGATCGGCGCGATCACCGGGATGAGCCCGGCGGCGAGGACCAGGAAGACGATCTCGTCGGCCGAGATGGGCGACATGAGAAGCCGCTGGCCGGGCGTGCACCAGTGCCGCAGGGCGAGGTAGATACCCAGCCTGTTGGACGGCAGGTAGACGCTTTCGCGACCGGTACGGGCCGCGAGGAGTTTCTCGGGGCTCACTGCTCCTCTTTCCGCCGCCTGGCCTTTGGCCGCCTGGACGGCCAGAGCAGAAAGGTAGCGCATGGCAGCGGCCCGGTTACGACGCTATGGAGGTGCGGATCTTCCCGTAGGTCTTGAGTGCCAGGTCAGCGGTCTCCCGGAGCACCGAGTTGGCGAGGACCGTTCCACGTGCCTTCCGGGCCGGCACGCGGACCAACCAGTGAACTCCGGCCCCCGCGGTGGGCCGGGCGACCCGGCCTTCGGTGACCCAGAGCTCCCCGGTCTTGAGCTTCTCCTTGTACTCCTTCTCGCCGCGTCCCATGTCGATCAGGCGGATGCCGGCGCCGGCCGCGCGCTCGGCCATCGCGAGGTGGTGGATCAGGCCGGGGGAGTACTTGGCGAAGGCGGGGTCGTACGCGGGGAACCAGCCGGCGAGGGTCGTCTTCGTGCGAAGCCCGAAATGTCCGGCGACCGGGCGGCCGTCGACGTAGATCATGTCCAGCGAGCCGCCGAAGTGCTCGGTGTCGATCTGGAGCAGGTTCTCGACCAGGCGCAGGATCCACGGCCGCGAGAACCTGTCGGTGCGGCCGGTGCGCCGGTACTGGCCGGTCTTCCAGTCGAGGAGCGTGCGCAGCACGGTCCTGTCGGAGACCCCGTAGTCGTGGCGGAGCTCGCCGAAGTCACGCTGGAGCTTGCGTGACTTGTAGGCGGTGGACTTGTAGGTCTTGCCGGACACCTGCTTGAGCGTCTCGACGTACGCCTCGTAACCGTCGGACAGGTCGATGACCGGCGACGGGTGGCGGGTGTGCTTGACCGGGACCAGCGGCTGGCTCGCCTGCAGGTGGTCGAACTCGAACACCGCGAGCCCGCAGGCCTTCATCAGCTCCTGCGGGTCGAGCTCGATGTCCTTGGCGTGGACCATGCCCTGGGCGTCCGTCAGCCCCGCCGCCATCGGCTTGCCGATGCCCAGCTGGTGGCGTTCGAAGGGGAAGAAGCCCACGATGTCGGCGCCGTCGCTCAGAACGGCCACGCGCGCCTGTTCCCGCACGCGGCCGGTCTCGATCGTGAACTCGGGCGAGAGGAAGGGGCTGTCCAACGCGGGATCGCCGCTTTGGAGCGCCCGCCACCGGGCCGCCTCGGTTGGGCCGAGCTCCCGAGGATGGACGACGGAGATGCGCATGGGCTCCTACTGGGTGGCGATGTGAGACGAGAGCCAGGCCCGCGCCTTTTACCCAGCTTGGTGCCTAGGATGTAATAGTACGATAAAGATCAGATCACGTTGCTGTTAGTGATCGCTGACAGCTTTATCGCTCTACCCTTTCCGTGGCGCGTCGCTGGTCCATCTCCTCGCGAGGCCGGGGGACCTCCAGGGCCGACGCCTGCCCGCCCACGATGCGGTGGACGTCGATCGGTCCCGGGTCCCCCTCCGAGGTGCCCGGCACCTGAGAGTTCCCGAAGTGGCCGCCTCTGGCCCACACCCTGCGGCTGCCCTGCGCGGCCACCGAATGGGGGTAGGGGAGCGGAGGCCCGGCCGGCCAGCGGCGTGGGACCTCCCACGAATCGAGCCAGGCCAGGATGTCGTCCAGCCCGTCCAGCTTGGTCTCGGTGAAGGGCTCCTCCACCGACCCGAGCACGCGGATCTGGACGCACACCCGGCCGTGCCGGTTGAGATCGCCCGGCAGGCCGTTCGCCGCCCGCGTCGGGGGGAGGGACTGCATGATCTGCCCGGTGACGGGATTCCACACCAGATGGGCGGGACGCTTGATCTGTACCAGCCGCTGGGCCACGGATCTGGCCGACACCCGATGGGGATCGGTCGGCCAAAGAAACCAGACCACCCGGGGAGCTCCTCCGAGCATGGGGCCGGAGTCCTCGAGAGCGGGAATTCGACTGGCGACGGGCAGCCATGCCTGGGCCACTGTGCCCCCTCAAATCCTCGGTCGCCGGGCTTTATACCCCTTTTGCGAAGCGGTTGACACCTTGTGATCCTTGATTATTAGTTGAAGGCCCACGCGCGGAGTTGGTTTCCATGCCCCGTTTGGGGCAGTCTGCTGCCGTACGGCGGCCGTGACCTGGGGGCGGGATCACGGCGAGCCCATGTTCCTTGGCCGACATCGGAACCATTCAAGGGTTCCGCAAGCCTCAGCGGATACGGTGACGGAGTGTTGGAGAACAGTGGTCGGCATGCACGGAGTCGCTACGTCCCCCGTGGGCCGGTCGCCATCGGGGCGGGCCTCGTAGCGCTGGCCATGGTGGTCGGGCTCCTCGCCATCGCCGCCCACCGGGGCGGCGGCCGCTCCGACGGCGTGGCCGCCACGATCCTCGCGACACCCGAGCCGCCTCCCACCCTGGAGCAGCCGCCCGTCGTGGACACCTGGCCGCGCTGGGGCGTCACGCACACGCAGTACAGCGCCGACAACGAGGACCCGAACGTCCGCACCCGCGCGAGCGACCTGTTCATCCGGGTCCCCATGCTGCAGAACCAGCACATCATGGGCTGGGGAGCGGGCAACCCCGAGCCCGTGCCCGGCAAGTACGACTTCCGCGACCTCGACCGCCGGGTCAAGCTCATGGCCGCCACCAAGTCCCAGCCGGTGCTGACCCTGTGCTGCGCCCCCGACTGGATGAAGGGCGGCTCCGAGGGCCGCACCAGCTGGGGCAAGATCGAGGTCGCCCCGCAGCGAGATCACTTCGACGACTTCGCCAAGCTCGCCGCCACGGTCGCCAAGCGCTACCCGACGGTCACCCACTTCATGGTCTGGAACGAGTTCAAGGGCTTCTGGGACGACGCGCACAACAACTGGGATGTCGAGGCCTACACCGACCTCTACAACCGCGTCTACGAGGCGGTGAAGGCCGCCAACCCCAAGGCGCAGGTCGGCGGCCCGTACATCCCCGTCGACAGCCACGTCTCCTCCGCCAACGCCTCGAACCTGCGGGGCCCGTGGGGGGCGGTCGACAGCAGGGTGCTCGACAGCGTCGATTACTGGCTCAAGCACAAGAAGGGCGCCGACTTCATCGTGGTCGACGCCTCCTCGGCCACCAACGACCGGGGCCTCGTCCCCGACGAGTTCACTGCCGTCAAGAAGTTCTCGGCGGTCACCACCTGGCTGCGGCAGCAGAGCGGCGACCTGCCGGTCTGGTGGGCCGAGTGGTACGTCGCGCCCGACAGCATCGACTGGGACGAGCAGCACCGCACGGCGGTCCAGACCGCGGCCATGATGGAGTTCGCCAGGAGCGGGGCGGCCAGCGCCCTCTACTGGAACCCGCAGCGCAAGGCCGGTGACGACTGCCCCGGCTGCCTGTGGTCACCCGCCGGGGGCGACGAGATGCCCATGGCGGGCCTGCTCAGCGGCTTCACCCGGTGGTTCCCCGCCGGCGCGCGGCTCGTCGACGTCCAGGTGTCCGACCCCCGGGTCCAGGTGCTCGCCGTCGATAACCAGATGATCATGGTGAACACGACGGACCGCCCGCTGTCCGTGGACGTCGACGGCAAGTCGTTCCAGCTCAACCCGTACGACGTCAAGTGGAGCGACCGCGGCCAGTGAGCGACCGCGGCCAGTGGCCAGTGAGGTCGCACGTCGGTACGACCTCACTGGTAGGCCCGCCCGTCAGCCCGAGGTCAGGCTCACGAACCGCTCCACGATGACCGCCATCGCCGCCAGGGTCATGACGATGCCCAGGAGCACCAGCTTCCGCCTGCCCTTCGGAGCGCGCTCCGTGCCGCGCAGCCTCGACAATTCCGCCGCGAAGAGGGTGGAGACGGCCAGGGCCAGGGCGACCAGGCCGAGGGGCGTCCACGGCGTGGAGCGGTCGCCCACCATCGTCACCGGCGTGGGCGGCGGGATCTCCGACCCCTTCGGGTACGAGCGCAGCGTGTAGATGGCGGCGTCCGTGTTGGAGTAGACCCGTTTGAGGCTCGGCGAGGTGTCGAGCGCCGTGCGGAAACGCTCGCCCCAGCCGGCCGGGAAGCCGTGGTTGAGCTCCAGGTACGCCGCCTGGCCGCGGCTGGCCATCAGGAAGCTGTTCGGCGGCTTGGCGCGCAACGCCGTGAGCACGCCGCTGAGGTCCGCGGGGTTCGCGTTGACGAGCGCCTGGTAGTACTCCACGCGGTCGATGTCGCGCTCGCGCCACGGGATCGTGGGGGTGACCTCCTCGCCCAGGATGGGGACCAGGTAGAACAGCCGGGCGCTCGGTTTGTCGTGGGCGTAGACGTAGTGCATGGCCGAGGCCTCACCGGTCGTCACCCGCTCGAACTTCTCGTTGCCGTAGCGCGCCACCAGGAACGCGACCGACAGCACCAGCGCCGTCACCGCCGCGAGGACCACCGAGATCCGCCGCGTCGTTCCCGGATCGAACCGCAGGGGCCGTGGGCGGCGCCTGACGGGCACGGTCTCGCCCTCGCGCGCGTCGCTCGTATGCGCGGGAAGGTTCGGGAAGAAGGCGTACGCCCCAAGGATGCAGGCGGCGGGCAGGGCGAACATGTAGACGCGCAGGCCGATCTCGCCGCCGTAGCTCTGCAGCCCGAGCGCCAGCACGGGCACGCACAGCAGCACCGCGGCGGTGCGGTCGCCGACCCCGCGCCGCAGCCGGCGCAGCAGGCCGATGGCGGCGAACAGCAGGATGACCCCGCAGATGGCGAGCCGTACCTGGAGCACGATGGCGTGCTGCGGGTCGGTGCCGACCAGCCGGTCGCCCGTGTTCTCCTGCAGGTTGGCGAAGATCTTGCCGATGCCGCCGAACAGCTCGTTGATCCGGCCGCTCCAGAACGGCGTCGCCTGGTAGTTGATCCAGGCGATCACGATCAGCCCGAGGAACACCGGGAGCCCGAGGGACAGGGTGCTGCGCCGCAGCAGGATCAGCCCGGTCAGCGCCCCCAGCATCATGAACGGCGTGATCTGGTGGGTCGCCGTGGTGGCCACGAACAGCCCCACGAGCAGCGTCAGCAGCACCACCCGGTCGGTCACGGTCGTCGGCCGCGCCGGCAGCTCGCCGGGCGACAGCCGGTCGAGCCGGGCGAGCACGCGCCGTACGAACCCCTTCGCGGGCAGCGGCGCGGTCCTCGGCTCCGCACGGCCGAACCAGCGCATCAGGATCGCGATGAAGACCAGGTAGAGCGCGTAGGTGAAGCCCTGCGGCGAGAAGTAGTCCTGCCCGATCCATTGGACCAGGATGAACAGCAGCGCGGCGAACCAGCGGGCCCGGGTGGTGGCCACGAGCTGGCGCAGGATCAGCACGAACGGCAGCAGGTAGAGCAGGTTGGACACCAATGGCGTCCACTGCAGCACGGTGGAGGGGTCCTGGATCCCGGCGGCGCGCAGGACGAACCCGAACAGGGCGAAGAAGCCGGGCCAGGCGAAGCGCGCGTCCAGGCCAGGAAGGGCCTCACCGGCCCGGCCGATGTACTCCGCGAAGCCGGCGTGGACCCACGCGGTCGGGAAGCGCGGCTCCGCCTCGATGAGCGCCGCCGCCCCGTGCAGGGTGAACGTGACCGCCGCCAGCTGGAACAGCAGCAGGCCCTTGCGGTCGGTGTTCTGCGTCAGCGTCACGAAGAACGACACGATGATCAGGGCGATCGCCGCGAAGGCCGTCACCGGGAGGACGGAGACCAGCCCCAGCCCCTCGATCTTGCCGAGGTCGACCCCGCGCATGACGCCGTGCGGCACGCGCAGCGCCAGCACGTACATGACCAGGCCCTCGATGGTCAGCAGCGGGGGCAGCCACGAGGACGCGCTCGCCGCCAGACGGGTCACCCGGGACGGCGCCGCATCGGGCGTGGCCGGAGGAACCGCCGCGACCTCCGGCGCCTCCTCCACCACCGGCTCTGGCTCGGGCTTCGGCTGGACGCTCTTGCGTGGCTCGTCGAGCTCAAGGGGCTTGTCGGGGTCCGTGGAGGGCTGCACCGCCGGGGCGACGGCGTTCGCCGCGGCCGGGAGCGGAAGGTGGATCACCTGCGTGGCGGCCTCGTCGTACGCCTCCTCGGCCGCCATGACGTTCTCGTCCCCAGAGGCGTCCTCGGGGGCCGGAGCGATCGGCAGGGACACCGGGCGGGTCATCTCGGATGTGGTGTCGACGTCCACTTCCGTGTCGTCGTCGGCGAGCTTCGCCGCCGTCTCCTTTTTCACCTCGTTGCCCGTCCGTTGACTCACGTAGACCATGATGCGGCCTCGGGCGCCTCCCGCGCGCTCGCCGATTGCGGCGTTTCCGCATGATTAAGAATCTTGCGGAGCCCATTGAAGATCAACAAAGCGACCAGGACCTCGCTGAACAGCAGCCCGTACCCGACCGAGGTGATGCCCGTCACCGGCAGCAGGATCAACGACGAGGACAGCACGAGCACAGCCAGGCCGATCTGGACGAGGGCGAGCTTGCGGGCCTGGCTGCGGGCGCGCAGCCCGCTCAGGTAGATCTCGATGAGCACGCGGGGAAGGACGGCGAGGGCCATCAGCCGGAGCAGCGGCGTGCCCTGCTCGGAGAACCCCGGCCCGAAGACCGAGAGGATCAGCGGGGCCGCGATGAAGGTCACGGCCGACACGGGGCCGATGATCAGGTACGAGCGGCGTAACGCCTGGCGGCAGTTGGCGGCCAGGCGCGACCGGTCGGTGGACCCCTCCACGGTGAGGGAGGTGGCCATGTTGATGGCCAGCAGCTCGATCATCGCGCCCAGGGTCTGGGCCATGGCGAAGTAGCCGAACAGCTCCCCGCTGACCCGCGAGGCGACGTACACCGGGAGGAAGTAGACGATGGCCAGGATGGAGAACGCGCCGGGATAGTCCCCCGCCAGGAAGCGGCCGACCTCCCGGAACCTCGGCGGCTTGGACCCCTCGGGTGCCAGCCGGGCGTGCCGGGGTACGAGCACGCCGAAGATGAACAGGTTGATCGGGATCAGCGCGAGAGCGGTGGGGATGATCCAGGAGACGTAGATGCCGTCGTCCGGCAGGGCGCCCGCCAGCGCGACCAGCAGCCCCATCTTGACCACGCCGAAGCACAGGCTGTTGACCGGCACCCACACGGCCTTGCGCATCCCGGCCAGCGCGACGTCCTGCAGGGTGAAGACCGACCAGATGGCCACGGAGGCGAGGAAGAACAGGCCGGGGCCGACGCCGGCCAGCGTCGCGTAGTTCTCGCCCCAGAACGGCAGCGTCAGCAGGAACCCGCCCGCCGCCACGACGGCCGTGAGGGTGGCGGCGAGGTACCCCCGGCCGATCAGCGCGCCCGTCCGTCTGCCCGCCACGGGGATGAACCTGGCGAGCGCGCCGGTCAGGCCGAGCGCGATGAGCCCGGCGAACAACCGCATCGCGGTGATCAGCGCCTGGCTGCGCCCGAAGTCCTCCGGTGTGTACAGCCGGGCGGCGAGCAGCCAGTAGCCCATGCCGAGGACCGCCGTGACGCCCGTGTTGGCCATCAGCGCGTAGCCGTTGAGGAACAGTGGGTTGCGGAGGTCGCGTAAGATCCGTCGCCAGAGAACCGCCGGCCTTCCGGCCGCCTTGTCCGCGTCCGGATGCTTCGGCCTGTCGTCGGCCGCTGTGGTGTTCATGGTCGCGTCACCCCCCTCTTCGACGCGCGGCGTCTTCCCCGCGGTTACTTCACTCACGCCCGACCACATGGCGCAGGCCGTACCGTGTGCGGCGCACCATCGCGTAACCCTTGGTCAGCGCGTGTTCCTTGAGATAGATGAGCGGCACGCCGCGCCCCTCGACGGCCCGGCGGAAGCGGTCCATGGTCGTGGACCGGCCCACGGTCAGCCGGGGGAGTGCCATCACGTCGCCCGCGTCCGCCGCGAGCGTGTTCGCCACCGCGCAGGCCGCCCAGTAACCGGCCTTGCGCACTTCCCTGCGCACGCGGGCGCTGGAGTAGCCGTACGGGTAGGCCATCGTGGCGACCGGGCGGCCGACCTTGTCCTCCAGCAGGGCCTTGTTGCGCCGTAACTCCTGGCGCAGCGCCGCGTCGGGCAACTGGTCGAGCTGCGGATGGCTGTGGCTGTGCCCGGCGATCTCGATGCCGCAGGACACGGCCTCGCGCGCCTGGCTCCAGCAGAGCATGCGGTCGAGGGGTCTGCCCGCGGCGTCACCGCCCGCGTCGCTCACCCACCCGCTGGTCAGGAAGACCGTCGCGGGGAAGCCCAGCTGCTCCAGGATGGGCAGCGCCTCGCCGTGGAAGTCGGCGTAGCCGTCGTCGAAGGTCACGACCACGGGCCGCTCGGGCGCCGGGGCGCCTCCCGTGCCGTACAGGGAGGCGACCAGGTCTCCGAGGGTGAGGGGGGTGAACCCGCGGTCCTTGAGGTAGGTCATCTGGGACTCGAACACCGAGGGACGTACCGCCAGCGGCCGGGTCGCGCTGTTCGGGCGGTCGGTCACGGAGTGGTACATCAGGATCGGCAAGCGCATGTGATCACCGTTCGTGTTCGATGGATCGTCCCGCACGGTTTCCCCGCACGCGCAGCCGGGCGGAGCCCACCGCGTATCCCCACGTCGTCCAGGCCAGGCCGGCGACGATCGCCCCCGCTCTGGCCAGGCCGGCGAGATCGCCCCGCAGGGCGTCTCCCACGCCGCGCAGAGCGCCCATGGGCAGTGTCTTCATGGCGTGGGCGCGCTCGCTCGACAGCCCGTCACCGGCGCCGACCTCCTGCGCTACCAGGGCCTTTGAGAGCCCTTCCGCGTAGCACCGGGAACGGAAGTAGCGGAACGTGGCCCGCGACGCGGGCACTCGATGGCCGATGACCGCCCGCGGCTCGAACATCATGATCGAGCCTGGCCTGCGCTGGGAGAGCCTGATGCAGAACTCGGTCTCCTCGCAGCCCAGCGGGCGGCTCTTGCGACCCTGGACGCTGCGGCCGATGCCGGAGTGGAACCCTCCGACCTCGCCCACCACCTCCCTGCGGAAGGCGGCGTTGCCTCCCATCACGTTGCGGATCGGCTTCCTCTCGGCGGGCAGGCCGCGATAGGTGCACCCGATGGTCCAGTCGAACTCCTCGGGGAACCATCGCGGCCGGTCACCGTTGTCCCAGAGCGGTTTGGTCAGCCCGCCAACCCCCACGACGGTCGGGGCGCCACCCGGCTCAACGGACATGGCCTGCTCGAACGCGGCGAGCCACTCGGCGTCCGCGACGGCGTCATCGTCCAGGAACGCCACGACGTCGCCGGAGGCGGTCGCCACCCCGGTGTTCTTGCCGCCGGACAGACCCCGCTCGTGGGAGTTCTCCACGACGATCGCGTCGGCGTACTCCCGCTTGAGCCTGAGGTGCAGGTCGGGGTTGTAGTCGACGACGAGGATCAGTTCGTACGGCTGACGCCTCTGGCTGCGCACCGACTGCACGGCGGCCCTGATGTCGTCCCACCGGTCTTCGGTGTAGACGCAGATGACGACGGAGATGTTCATTTGGGTTATGCCGCGCCCTGGTCGGCGGCCGGTTGCGCCGTGGGGGCGGGGACGGCCTCGGTCAGCGGGCGGCGCCACTCACGCATGATCGTCTTGAGCACGCGCCAGCCGTCCCGCACGACGCGGAGGTTGCTCTCGCCGTGGATGCGGCACCTCTCGTGGCTCGGCACCTCGTGCACGCGCAGCCCGGCTCTGGCCGCGCGGATGTTCAGCACCGTCTCCACCTCGAAGCCTTCGCAGTCGAGGTCGAGGACATCGAGGTGACGCGCCCAGAAGGCGTTGTATCCGTAGCACAGGTCGGTGTAGCGGGTGCCGTAGATCCAGTTGACCATCGTGCGCAGCACGCTGTTGCCGAGGCGGCGGCTGATCGTGAGGTCGTCGCTGCCGCCACCGCTGGCGTACCGCGAGCCCTTGACGAAGTCGGCCCCGGTGACCAGCGCGCCGACGAAGTGGATGATCTCGCGGCCGTCGGTCGAGCCGTCGGCGTCGATCATCACGATGATGTCGCCGGTGCACTCGGCGAATCCGGTGCGGAGGGCGTCTCCCTTGCCCTTGCCGCGCTGCTGGATCACGCGGAGGTTCGGGCGCAGGCGGCGGGCCACCGCCACGGTGTCATCCGTGGAGTTGCCGTCGACCAGGACGATCTCGTGGATCCAGTGGGGCAGCGTGGCGAAAACGTGCGGAAGGTTCTCCGCTTCGTTCATGGCCGGTACGACCACGCTGACGGTCGGTGAAATGGCGAGGTGTGGCGTGAGAGGGGTGAAACGGTCCACTGCCGGCAGTGGCCTCAGGCTGTGAAGCTGAGGTTTCCCGTTGTGCTTGGTGATCTCGGGACTCATTTTGAGGGATGTCCTTCCGGGCGGTCTGACATCGGCGGCGACTGCCAATAGGACCGGCGCGACTGGACGGAGAGGGGTTTCTCCGTCCCGGTCAGAGCAGTAGAGGGGTCTGGGCTCGTTTCGGGAGGAGACTCAGCTCGCTCCCGAGGGTTCCTTATGTATGTTTTCGGGCTGGATGGTGGTGCGGACCCGCCCGAACCCCTTCAGCAGGCGGTCGGCCAGCCGGTAGAGCGACGGACGGTCAACCACGATGTTGCGGGCCTTGTTCACAGGCGTCCGTCCCATCCAGTGAACGGCGGCCGTCGCCGACGGACGGGAGACCCGGCCCTCGGTGACGTGGATGACGCCGTTCTTCAGCCAGCCCTTGTACTCCCGGCCCCCCTTGCCCATGTCGACTTGGCCCAGACCGTGGAACGCGGCCTGCTCCGCCATGTGCAGGTGGTGCATTATCCCGGGGGAGTACCGGGCGAACTCGGGGTCATAGGCGGGGAACCACCCGACCAGCGTGTGATGGGTGCGCAGGCCGAAGTGCCCCGCCACCGGGGTGTCCCCGGCGTAGAGCATCGTCAGCACGCCGCCGAACGACGGCGAGTCGGTGCCGTGCATCTCTTCCAGGAGCTCGACGATCCACGGCTGGGCGAACCGGTCGACCCGGCCGGTGCGGCGGTACTGGTCGGACTTCCAGCTCGTGAGGGTCTGCATCGACCCGGGGTCGGCCGCACACCACTCCAGCCGGATCTCACCGTGCTCGCGGGCGAGCTTGCGCTCCTTGTACCGGACCGTCTTGTAGTTCTTGGGCGAGTTGGCGCGGACGTACTGGATGTAGGAGTCGAACCCGCCGGTGAGGTCCATCATCGGCACCGGGCGCACCGCCGACTCGTGCGGCGCCCAGGTGGGCTGGCCGGCGACCATGTGATCGAAGTCGAAGACCGAGAGGCCGCACGCCCGCAGGAGCTCACGGGCGGAGACGTCGAGGCCGGGGACGGAGATGAGCCCGTGGCAGGTGGTCAGCCAGCTGCCGAGGGGCTTGCCGATGCCGAAGGCGTGCCGCTCGAACGGGAGGAAACCGACCACCTTCGCGTCGTCCTCGATGACGGCGACGCGCACGTACGAACGCAGCCGGCTCAGGGCCAGCGCGAACTCGACCGAGAGAAAGGGGTTGTCCAGCGACGGAGCCGAGTGCTGTAGTTCACGCCAGCGGGTGAGCTCCGGCTCTCCAAGCTCCCCCGGCCGGACGACCGTGACTTTCATCTTGACCCGGCCCCCTGTTCGGTGTGCACACTGCCGTTCCCCCGGTACAGAGACCGAAGAACCCACATGAATCCACCGAGCACCGCGACGGTGGCCACTCCCGCGCGTGGGGACCAAGCGTCAAACATAAGCATGGCCTCGGCTAACAGAACGTTTATAACGAGACTCACGGCGGCGCCCACCGTTAGAGCCGCGAGAGGGTCACGATCACGCAACAGTCCAACGACCGAAGCTCCTGGCACCACCAAAAGGAACAGAGGCGTCAGAATCAGGCGTGCCGGAGTTTGGATATCGGCGAGCGCGATGACCGCTCCCGCGGCGCACGCGATGGCCAGCACCCATGTGAGCACGGTTCTGTTCGTACGCATCTCTCCTGGCTCCGCTGGTCAAGGCCGACTAAAGACATGGTTGATCGCTGCTCTCATAGGACCAACCACGCTATGCGATCGTCAATGCCGACGCCCCAACCCGGTCAATGGTTTACCTGGACGAGGGCAAGAACCGTTGTGTAGTCAATCACGTCACCCACGCCAACGACTGATGCCCCCGAGACCACTGGGACTGCAGGGGCCGGGGGGTAATCAAAAGGTACCCCTGGTTTGCCCCAGATGTGCAGTCGGGCCTGAATTCAGCCGGGGCCTCCGCTCGATTCCTCGCTCGGCGTGCCGGACGCGGACGGCTCCGCCGTGGGCGACTGATCGGGAGGCGGATCCGAGGCGGGAGGCGCATCCTGACTGTCCCATGACAGCCGGCATGACGCGTCACCTGACGTGGAACGCAAGGTCACCGTGCCTTCCCCGGCCTCCCCGGGCTCCGAGACCACGACCGACAGCCTTTCCTTCACGCCAGACTTAAGTACGCCCTGGCCGGGTATCACGGCCAGCCCGCCCGTCACGCTGGCCGTCCAGGAGACGGTCGCGTTACGCGCGGAGACAAGGATCACACCGTTGCCCTCCTCGCTCAGCGCCCCCGGGCACGAGACGACGAGCTTGGCCGCGGGCGTGGGGGCCGGCCGGGTGGGCGTACGCGAGGGGGGAGGCGGCCTGCCGGTGGACGCGGCGGGGGCGGCGGCAGCGCTCTGAGTCGGTGATCTCTTCGCCTGGGTGGGGGTGGGCGACGGGGACTCTGAGAGGGAGGGGGTGTCGGTGGGCTCGGGACCGTAGCTGATCCGCAGCTCGCCGGGCGTCTGGCTCGGGAAGCGCAGGGTCTGCGTCAGCCCGCCCGGACCCGGGGAGCCCTGCCCGGTCGCGACGACCATCGCGCCGGTCGCCACGAGCACGCAGGCGACGGTGGCGAAGACGGGGGTCCTTCGGGATGTCCTGCGGGCGTGCGCGACCCCGGTCCCGTACCTCGGGGTCTCCATCTCCGGGGACGCGCGGCGGTCCTCCCGGGTTTCCCGGCCCCTGGCCCGGCGCTCGGGTCCCACCGGAGGGAAGCCGCTCTTGTCGAACCGGTCGGCCACCGCCATGATCGCCGTCCGTCCCGCGTCGCGCTCCGACTTGGCGCAGGTCTCGGCGACCCGGCGGCGCAGCGACAGGGGAGGGAAGGCCACGGGGACGGAGTCGAGCAGGCGCTCGGCCGACACCCGGCGGCGCCGCCCTTCCGTGCACTCCTTGCACCCGATGATGTGCCTGGTCAGGCGCCTCCTCAGCTGCTGTGGGAGCGGACCCTCGATGGAGTCGAGCAGGGCGGACAGATCGGGGCAGTGCGCCCGGCCGGTCCTGGCGAGGATCACCGCGGCGGCGGCGTTCTCCACGTGGTCGCGGGCGCGGGCCAGCCGGGTCCCGGTCTGACGTGAGGTCAGGCCGAGCACGGCGCCGATCTCGGAGACGGTGAGCTCGTGCCGCAGCGCCAGGAGCAGGACGTCCCGCTCCTTCTGCCCCAGCTCGGCCAGGCCCTCGCGTACGATCGCCGCGAGCTCCGGATCCTCCTCGTCCCCCTCGAGGAACGGCTCCGGCGTGGTGCCGTGCGCGGGGGTCTTGCCGCGCCGGGTGGTGCACTGGAAACGCGTCAGCGCGTACAGCCAGGCACGCATGCGCGCCGGTTCGCGCAGCGCTCCGGCCCGCCCGTGGGCGGTGACGATCGCGTCGTGCACGGAGTCCGCGGCGGTGTCGGTGTCGTGGAGCAGTGAATAGGCGTAGTCATTGAGTCGGTCGGCGTAGGCGTCGTAGAGGCCGTCCGCCGCGCGGCCGTCCGCTCGGCGCAGGGCCTCCAACAGTCGCTGGTCGTCGGCACGGCCGACGCTCGGCCATCCGGGCACGAATCTTCCTCCCCGCAGGACGGGTACCTGGCATTTGGTCGCGCACGCTCGCGAGAATTTCTCCTGCCCGCGCCAGGCCCCACACGCGTAGGACGTCCGTTCCCCTCGCCCGGTTCACCCGACATTGCTTGATAATCATCGGGTATGACCTGGGAAAATGGGGTCGGATGGGGCTGCTGAAACTGGTGTTTCGAAGAGAAATGCCTGAGGTGATGATCGGTAACGCGGAGGGGCGTCCCCGGTGACACACCGCGAGTTCCGGTCGGTCGGAGGAGCGGAAAAAAGACGCCCGACCCCGGGCCCGCGAGGGGCCGGGATCGGGCGGTCGCGCGCGGGGCGCGTCTACTGCTGGGACGTACTGCCATTGCAGTTGGGGGCGCACAGGCGGCGGGAGATGCCCTCCAGGAAGACCTTGCGGATCTCCAGGGCGTTGTTCGGGAAGAACGCCTGGCCGTGCGTGGCCTTCGCGATCGACTGCATCTGCCGGCGTCCGGCCGCGTCGTTGGCGCCCAGGGCGACGATGATGACGCTGATCGGCTGCGTCTCGTCGAACTCCGAGCGGAGCTTCTTGAGGATCTCGGCGTTGGAGATGCCGCCTTCGGGGTCGTCGTTGCCCACGCCGTCGGTGAAGACCAGGATCGTGTTGATCTTGTCGGCCTCGTACTCGGCCTTCATCTTGTCGTAGGCGGCTGCGAGCGTGTCGTTCAGGCCGGTGTCCCCGGTGGCCTTCGCCTTTATCTGGTTGAGGGACTGGCCGATGACGTCCCGGCGAGTGACACCGTTGATCTTGGCGCCGATGGGCCCGACGGGCACGGCCTCGCGGTAGTCGACGCCCTTGCCGTTCAGGTTCGTGGAGAAGATCCAGGTGCCGATCTCGGTCTTGTCGGGGAAGAGCTTCAGGCCCTCGATCGCTGTCTGCCCGATCAGCTTCATGCGGTCGCCGGGGGCGCCGACGGCGGGCAGCGCCATGGTGCCCGAGATGTCCAGCAGGGCCAGGAGCCGGCCGCCCAGCTTGAGGCGGGACCACGCCTGCGAGAGCCTGGTCACCGAGGCCGCTTCCGGGACCTTGATGGCGCGCGGCGTCGCCGGGTTGAGCCCGTTCGCCTGGCTGATCGCGCTTCCGCCCTTGCCGTCCGGGGTGCGGAAGCCGTACTGACGGATGATCTTGTTGGCGTCGGCGCCGGAGAGCGCGGTGGCGAAGCTCTTGGCCGCGTCGCGGGTGGCCTGGTCCTTGGCGGTCACGACGACCGGGTAGTCGAGGCTGATCGTGCCCTCGGCCGGGTAGAGCGCGACGATCTCACCCGGCTTGGTCTTGGCGTTGAACGCCCAGATGCCCTGCTCGGAGGCGATGCCGATCGGGACGCGGGACGACTGCTTCGCCATGGTGGCGAACATGTTCGCCGGGCTGTTCACGGCGTTCTCGGAGAGCTGCCTGAGCACGCCCACCAGTTGGTCCTCACCCGCGCCCGACGCCTGGAGGAGTCCTGACCCGGCGAGCAGCGCGCTCAGGCCGGCGGCGTTGAGGGTCGGGTCGAGCGGGAGAACGCGGATCTTGCTCGCCAGGCCGTCCGGGTTGGCGGCGTTGGCGGCCGACATCAGGCCGCTCCAGCTCGGCTCTCCGAAGGCGCTCTGGAGCTTCTCGACGGCCGGCTTGGGAGCCGCCAGCACCACGGGGGAGCGGGCGACCGAGCCGACGGGCGCGGAGATCCCCGACCCCTTGGGCGTGGAGCGCAGCTTGGCGAGCCACAGGCTGGAGTCCGGGATCCAGAGATCGCCGTCGAACTTGCCGGCGGTCGCACCCGAGCCGGCGATGGCGTTCGTGACACCGGCCGGGTCGCTCTCCTTGACCGTGACCGCGAAGCACTTGCCGTCCACGGGGGTGGAGTTCTTGGAGAAGCCGGCCGCGATCTTGGTGATGGCGGGCGCGATGTCGGGGGCGGCCACGACCTGTAGCGCCACCTTGCCGTCGCCGCAGGTCTTGTCGCGGCTCATGATCACGTATGCCGCGACGCCCAGCAGCACGGCCAGCGCCACAGCGCCCGCGAGTGGCACCAGCACCTTGCCCCGGCCCGCGCGACGGCGGCCCGACGGCTCCTGATAAGGGTTGTAGCCGCCCTCAAGCTCGTCTGTGCGGTGGCGTCCGCCCACGGTGTCCTCTTAAGGTGTCGATCTTTTCCCAAATCTGGCGCGCTTTGCGGCGACCATATAGGGAGATCCCGGGTAATGCTTACGGAACCATAGCGTCAAGGCGGGGCGCGGCAAAACCGATCATTTCGTGCAGTGATTACCGTACGTGCGGGTAACTTATGCCTGAGCGACATTGATCGCGATACATCTCGACACTCGCGTAACGCGATGTATCGTGACCCAATAGATCGAGATATTTGATGCTTTGACGGGGTGTGTGCCGTACGCGGCCGGCAGGGGGTAGCGGCTCATGTCGATGGCCATGGCGCTCCGGGGGGTCCGGGGCGAGGGGTGTCCGGACCTGCTGCTCATCGAGTCGCACGGGCCCGGCTGCCCAGAGGAGATCAGGCGGGCGCTCAGGGAGTCGGACTGCGTGCGCGAGGTCGTCATCGCGGGCCGCGTGTGCCGCGCGCTGGCGGACCCCGGCACCGCGCCGCGGGTGGCGGGCGCGCTGCGGGCTCAGGGACTCGAAGTCGCCGTGGTGATCCTTCAGTGGTGGCAGGAGTGGCCGCGCCAGGCGCTGCGGCCCTCGCGGACGGCCACCGCCGCCAGTAGGAGCGCGACCGCCGGATCGAGCCACCACCAGCCGAACGATGTGGCGGTCAGCCCTGCCAGCACCCCTCCGGCCAGCAGGGCGCACAGTAGGTTCTGGGTGCCCTCGCCGGTCGTGGCCGCCGAGCCGAGGCGGGCGCCCAGCCTGCGCTTGGCGACCCCGAGCAGCGGCATGCTCACCAGGCTGATCGTGGTGACGACGACCCCGAGCATCGTGGGCACCGATCGCTGACCCGACCCGAGGTCGTAGGCGACGTGGAGCACGAGGTAGGGCGCGAGCAGCCAGAAGCTGACCGCCACGGCCTTCTGCGCCCGATGCTCGGCGGTCGCGGAGTGGAGCCGGCGCCCGGTGAAGCGCCAGATGACGATCAGGCTGGCCAGCGCCTCCACGAGTGACGACCAGCCCCAGCCGATCAGGGCCACCGAATGGGCCGACAGGCCGGCCGCCAGCCCGAGGGAGCTCTCGGCGCCGAGCCAGACCAGCGTCGCGAGTGACAGGCTCCTGGCCAGGCGCGCGTCGCGCATCCACGGCGCCGGCGGGGCCGAAGGGCGCACGTACGTACCTTGATCTGGCACGATGGCCCCCGATCGTTCGAACATGGCCCTGACAGCGGTGAGTAGCCTACCCGTTACCGATAGCGTCACATCCCCGTCCGCGTAAAGCTGTGGACGGGCGGCGCGGGCCCTTAGCAAGGAGAGTCCGTGCCGTTCACGCCGAGCCACGTCGCGGCGGTGATCCCGCTCATTTCCCGGGCACGGGTGCGCAGGGTGCTCGATCCCTGGGCGCTCGGCGTGGGCGCCATGGTGCCTGACCTGCCGATGTTCCTGCCCTACCTCGACGCCTACACCCGGTGGCACTCGCCCATCGGAGTGGTCACCGACGACGTCGTGGCGGTGTTCGTGCTGCTGGCGCTCGTGCAGTTCGTCTTCCGCGACCCGCTGACCGCGCTGCTGCCCCAGCCGCTCGCGGCGCGGATCGCCGCCCTGCCCGGCCCCGGCTGGCGCAGATTCCCCGCCATCGCGCTCGGCGCCGCCGTGGGCGCGGCCACCCACGTCTTCTGGGACTCCTTCACCCACGACTGGGGCGCGCGGTTCTGGGGCTGGAGCTGGCTGACCGCGCCCGTGGCCGGATGGGTGAACGGCTACCGGCTCATGCAGTACGGCTCCTCGGTGGTGGGCCTGGCGCTGGTCGGCTGGTGGCTGCTCCGCGCGCTGCGCCCCCGCGCGAGCGGGCCGCTGCCCGACCGGCTCGCGCTCCCGGGCGCGGTGCGCTGGGGCGTGCTGGCCTGCACGTTCGCCGGAGCGTGCTGTACCGCCGGGGTGTGGAGCCTCGTCGACCCGCCCAACCCCGTCTTCGGCTGGGCGGGGATCGTCACCAAGACCGGAGTCGGCCTGGTGGTGGGGTTCTGCGCGGTGCTCACCGTGTACGCGCTGCTCTGGCAGCTCAGACGGGTCATACGCTTGTCTCGTGCCTGAGCTCATCCCCCTTTCCGACGCCGCCGACCCCCGGCTGGCCGACTACGTACGGCTGCGCGACGTCGAGTTGCGCAAGAGCCTGGAGGCCGAGCGGGGTCTCTTCGTGGCGGAGGGCGAGAAGGTCATCCGGCGGGCCGTCGCGACCGGGTACCCCGTCAGGTCGGTGCTGACGACACGCCGCTGGCTCCCCGGCCTTTCGGACGTGCTGGGCGACGCGCGCGTCTACCTGGTCTCGGACGAGGTGATGGAGGGCGTCGCCGGCTTCGCCGTCCACCGCGGCGCCCTGGCCTCCATGGCGCGGCTGGAGCTTCCATCGGTGAAGACCCTGCTGGAGCAGGGTCCGCCGCGCCGGATCCTCGTCCTTGAGGACCTGGTGGACCACGGCAACGTCGGGGCGATCTTCAGGTGCGCTGCGGCTCTGGGCGTCGAAGCCCTGATCCTCTCGCCTCGGTGCGCCGATCCCCTGTACAGGAGGTCGGTCAAGGTCTCGATGGGCGCGGTGTTCGCGGTGCCGTACGCGCGCATGACCAACTGGTACGACGGGCTGGCCGAGCTGCGGGCCCTCGGCTTCCAGGCCCTCGCCCTGACGCCCGACCAGTCGGCCGTACCTATCGAGAAGGTCTCCATGGGGGAGCGGGTGGCGCTCATGCTCGGGTCCGAGGGCGACGGGCTGTCCTCGCGGTGGCTCCACGAGGCCGATCACGCCGTGTGCATCGCCATGAGCCCGGCGGCCATGGGCCTCGGCGTCGACTCCCTC
The DNA here is from genome assembly GCF_040685555.1 of Sphaerisporangium sp. NPDC088356. Taxonomy (NCBI): domain Bacteria; kingdom Bacillati; phylum Actinomycetota; class Actinomycetes; order Streptosporangiales; family Streptosporangiaceae; genus Sphaerisporangium; species Sphaerisporangium sp. NPDC088356. Next base: position 198,856 of record NZ_JBFBIK010000001.1, on the reverse strand, counting down.
AACGTGGTCGCGGCGGCGGCGATCGCCTGCCACAGCCTCATGCGCTGACCCCGGCTGGTCACTGCCCAGAAGGCGAGGAGCGGCGTGAGCGCTTTGAGCGGGATCAGCTGACTCATCGCGCCCCCCGTTTTATGACTGATACTCTCACCGTGGCGAACGCTGACATCATTGAGAGCGGTCATGCCATGGCGACTTTGACCTGCTGTCGCATCCAGTTCGTCGTGCGTGACGTGGTCGGCCACGGCATCGCCGAGGCGGGCTCTCGCAAGGCCTGATCATGAGGAACACATGATGTCGACAGAGCCGACGCCCACAGGGATGGCAGTCCTCGAAATGGCGCGGGCGGGACGCTTCGCGGAGATCCGCGACATGTTCGCGCCCCAGCTACAGGCGCTCGTGTCGGCCGAGGCGCTCCAGCTCGCCTGGACGGCCGAGATCGGCCGGCAGGGCCCGATCTCCTGCGTCGGCACGCCGGTGAGCGAGCCGGCCGGGGCGGGGACGGTCGTGGTCAAGATCCCCGTGACGTTCGAGCAGGGCGAGCTGACGGTGATCGTCTCGGTCGACGACGCCGGCCGGCTGACCGGGCTCCAGCTCGCGCCCGCCAGTGCCGCCAAGCCTGTCCAGCCGTGGGTGCCACCGGCGTACGCCGCCCCAGAGACCTTCGACGAGCAGGACGTGACGGTCGGCTCCGGACCGCTCGCGGTGCCGGGCACCCTCACCCTGCCACGCCGGCCGGGACCGTACCCCGCCGTGGTGCTGCTCGCCGGTTCGGGGCCGGGAGACCGCGACGAGACGATCGGGCGGAACAAGCCGTTCAAGGACCTCGCGTGGGGGCTCGCCGGCCGGGGCATCGCCGTGCTGCGCTTCGACAAGGTCACGTACGTCCACCGCGGTGTGGTCGCCGAGAATCCCGGCTTCACGCTCGAAGACGAGTACGTCCACCATGCGGTCGCGGCCGTCGAGCTGCTCCGGCGCCGGTCGGCGGTGGACCCCGCGCGGGTCTTCGTGCTCGGCCACAGCCTGGGCGGCACCGTCGCCCCGCGGGTGGCGGCCGGCGAGCCGACCGTCGCCGGGCTGGTCATCCTGGCCGGCGGCACCCAGCCGCTGCACTGGGCCACCGTCCGGCAGGTTCGCTACCTCGCGTCGCTGGACCCCGGCACGGCCGCCGCGGCGCAGCCCGCCGTCGAGGCGATGACCGCGCAGGCGAGGATGGTCGACAGCCCTGGCCTCTCCCCGTCGACACCGGCCGGCGAGCTGCCGTTCGGCGTGCCCGCCCCCTACTGGCTGGACCTGCGCGACTACGACCCCGTCGCGGTCGCCGCGACGCTGGACAGGCCGATGCTCATCCTCCAGGGCGGCCGCGACTACCAGGTGACCGTCGCCGACGACCTGGCCGGCTGGAAGGCCGGCCTCGCCCACCGCCCGGACGTCACGATCCGCGTGTACGACGCCGACAACCACCTGTTCTTCCCCGGCACCGGCCCGTCGACGCCGGCGGAGTACGAGCCGGTGCAGCACATGGACCCGGAGGTCGTCACCGACGTCGCCGACTGGCTGACTCAAAAGTCCGCGTTCGACGGCTCCGGACACTGACCCGTAGACCGCGTCATGTGCTGGCCCCGGCGGGCCGGGTGGCCGCCTCCAACTACATCGGGCAGTCGGTGCTCACGTGTCTGGTCTTCACCGGGTACGGCCTGGCGCCGGCGGGCCGGCTGTCGCCGATCGCCGTGATGGGCGTCGCCCTCCTGATCTATACGGCCCTGCTGTGGCTCAGCGCGTGGTGGCTGCGGACTCACCGTTATGGACCTGTGGAGTACGGCCTGCGCCGCCTCACCAACTGGACCTGATCACAGGAGGCCGGCTGAATGGCGCGGCCGGCATCATGGCATCGGAAGGGCACGAAGCCTGGCGTTACGCTCGCCACCAGCTCAAAACACATGGCCGATTCAGCGTCGATGTGCTCGCCGGATCATCAATCAGCGTGCGCACTGCGATGGCCTAGGGCCGCCTGGTGTTCGTAGCTATGGAGGCGCAAATCCGGTGCAAACTCCATTGGTTGCGATAATTCTGGAGTTTTCTACATCGGGGCAAACCACCGGATCTCTGGATTTCACCCTGGCTAATGATCGTGCAATGGGGTGGGGCCGGGAATTGTCGGTGGGGGGCGATAGGTTGGTGGCGGTTCTTGTTTTCCGATGAAATGGGGAGGTGCCTGGCGATGACGACGGAAGCCGGGCAGATTTCCCTCGTGTCGGCGCTCTTGGCCGATACGCCAAAGGCGACAGGAGAAAACGTGCCCAGCGGGTCAAACCAGTGCGCGATCCCGCAGGGTGCCGTCCGCGCCGGTGACAAGGCGTCGGCACGGGGGGTGCCGGTCGCGCCGGAGGCCCTGTTCGCGGACCTGTCCGGTGCCGAGCTGGCGAACGCGCTGGAGGCGCTTGATGCCGGTGCGCTGCCCCGTGACGAGTTGATCGACGCGGTGGCCGCCTGGCGTCGGCTGGCGTCATGGGTCAAGGCGCGCGAGCTGGCTATGGTCAATCTGCTTGCCGATCGGTTCGTCACCGACGGCCGTTATGGCCAGTCGTGGCGCGAGTGGTTGGAGGCGGAGCTGAGCTTGGGGCTGATCCTTACCGACTGGTCGGCCTCGGCTCTGGTCGAAACGGCCGCGACACTGCGAGACCGGCTTCCCGGCACGATGGCATCCCTGCTCGCCGGAGCGCTTGACGAGCCGCGAGTACGGGTGATCACAGAAGGCGTCAAGGGGCTGTCTGAGGCCGCCTGCGGCCGGGTGGAGGACGCCATTCTCGAACGTGCGCCCATGTTGACCACCGCCCAGTTGCGCAAGCTCGTGGCCGCCACGGTCGAAAGGGTCGCGGCCGAGGAGGCCGCCGCTCGGCGTAAGGCCTCCGAGCGGTCCCGGCGGGTGGAGTTCCGCAACGACGGTCAGGGCACCGCCGAGATCTTCGGGCTCAGTCTCCCGGCCGGGCCCGCGACCGCCGCCTATGACCGCGTGGACGCGATCGCGCGTGCGGCAAAACGAGCGGGCGACTCCCGCACGACCGACCAGTTGCGGAGCGACGTCTTCCTGGCCCTGCAACTCGGCCTGCTCACGCCAGGTTCGTCCGAGGTCCCCAACTCAGCCGCCCTAGCCAGCCATGACCATGTCCAGAGCGGCAACGGGCGAGGCAGCGGGGTAGGAAACGGGCCAGGCAGCGGCGTGAGGAACGACCCAGGCAGCGGCGTGGGAAACGGCCCGGACAGCGGGGCCAGCAGCCAGGCGGTCGTCTTCGCCGGCCCGCTGGACGAGGACGGCATCCCTGTCCAGGCTCCGCCCGCCGACGACGCCGACATCCCCGCCCCCGACGAGCACCACATCGTCAACGAGCTTGATCGACAGGACCGGGGGAGCAAGCAAACCCCGCCAGCCATGCCCCTCCCCAGGCAGGCCCCCGCAGGCCCACCCCCCGGCGCCGGGGCCGAAGTCAAACCCTGCTCCGGAACCGAAGGCGAACGCTGGTCTGGAACCGGAGGGGGACGCTGGTCCGGAACCGAAGGCGAACGCTGGTCCGGAACCGAAGGCGAACGCTGGTCCGGAACCGGAGGGGGAGGCTGGTCCGGGGCCGAAGGCGAACGCTGGGGTGGGGCCGAAGGCGAACGCTGGTCCAAGAGCGGGAACGCACGCTCGGGTGCCACCGGAGATCAAGGCTGGTCCGGGAGTGGAGGTGGCCACGGGGATGGGGGCGAAGGCAGACCCTGGCCCGAAACGAGGGACGGGCGCTACTCCGGACCCGGACCCGAACCCGAACCTCGACCCGAACCTCGACCTGAAGCCGGACCTGAACCTGGATCTTTGTCCGAGGCCTGGCCCCCGCCCAGCGGGTGGGGTAGCGTACCCACGCCTCAAGGGTTGTTGGAGGCTGCCGCGCGCCAGTTGGGCGGTCCGCACCTGGTGGTCGGGCTGGACACCCTGCTAGGGCTGGCCGAGAAGCCCGGAGAGCTGGGCCGGTATGGATCACTGGTGGCGGACATCGCCCGGCAGATCGCCGATGACAGCATCCACACCGGTGTGAAGGTCTGCTGGACCGTCACCAACGACAACGGCGAGGCCGTCCACCACGGTGAGACGCGCTATCGGCCCGGCACGGTGCTGCGAAAACTCGTCAACGCGCGAGATCGCACGTGCAGGTTCCCTCGTTGCCGAAGACCGGCCTCCCGATGCGATCTTGACCACACCCTGGCCCACGACCAGGGCGGTGCCACCTGCCCATGCAATCTGGCCCCGCTCTGCCGGCGACATCACCGGCTCAAGCAGCTCGACGGCTGGGCTCTCATCCAGCCCCAGCCGGGCCTCCTGGCGTGGATAACTCCATCAGGGCGCACGCACGTGGTGCACCCCGACACCTACGACACCTACGACACTGGATGACCCGTCACGGCCCGGGTCTCCGTCACGGCCCGGGTCTCCGCCAGGGCCGACCGCTCCCGGTACTCAGCACCAAGCGCCAATCGTCGACCGCATCAGCGGGGTTCCCGGTTGATATCCCGGTGCGCGTATTTCTTGGTGCCAGGGTGAGTTTTCTTGGTGCCAGGGTGCGGGCGAGGCCGTAGCCATGGGTTCAGTTCGTTCAGGGGCGTATCCGTGCCTCGGTTATCGGGTGCCGCGATCGGGGGAGAGGAGGTAGTCCGGCCAGCTGCCGTACTTGCTGATGTCGGACGCTTCCTCGGTGGCGTAGGACTCGCAGAGGAAGCCGTGCACCTGGCGCCCGTCCGCGAGGCTGATCCAGCCAAGGCTGAGGGGCGGCATGATCTGGGTCAGCAGGGTTCCCAGCGCCGATGGGCTCAAGGCGTACAGCTCCACCTCGACCGATACGCCACCGTCCACGGAGCGGACCAGGCCGGGGCGTGGCGGTTCGCCCCCGTTCAGCGCGTAGAGGCGGTAGAGCGGGGCCGTCTGGGCCGTACCCAGGTCGACCGCTCCCAGCGAGGTGAGCTGCCCATGCAACGGCTGCCCGGCACGATGCGCGCCCACGACGGCCAGTACCGGCTGCGCGCCGGGAACGCCGCAGGGAAGGGCAGGAGGTGCTTTGACGCTTGTTGCCGCTTCGGGAGCGGTGGGGGGTGCTTGTTGCAAGGCGGGTCCGCAGGATCTTGCGTGGATTGTGGATTCGCCGGGTGTGGCTTGGGCTGCGGGGATGCTCGTTCGGGGGTGGAAGGGCGTGGCGAGGGCGGCCAGGAGTTCGTCGGAGCCGGCAGGGGCTAGGAGGGTGATGCCATGAGGGCGGCCGGCCGTGGTGGTGCCCGCGGGTATGGACACGCCGGCTAGGTCGAGCAGGTTGGTGAACGTCGTGTAGTGGCCCAAGACCGTGTTGCGGTCGATCGGGCTTTCGGCCATCTCCGCGATGGTGAAGGTGGTCGGCACGGTGGGAACGGCCAGCGCGTCCATCGACGCCCAGGCCTGCCTGGTCTCGGCGCGCAGCGCCCGCAGCCGGTACAGCCCCTGGAAGGCGTCCACCGCGCTGAGTCCGGTGCCGTTGCTGAGTACCTTCCGGGTGACCGGGTGCAATTCGTCCGGGTTCCGCGCCGCGAACTCGCCGACCGCGGCGAGCCGTTCGGCGATCCACGGCCCCTCGTACAGCAGCCGCCCCGCGGCGAGGAACGGATCGAGATCGACCGGGACCAGCCGGTGCCCCGGAGCCAAGAGCCGTTCCACCGCCTCCTCGAATCCGGCGGCGGCGGCGTCGTCGCCGAAGAACTCCGGGCGCTGCGGAACGCCGATGCGAAGTGCACCCACGACGGGCGGCTCAGGAGAGGGCACGGGGAGCGGGCGCGACCAGGGGTCGGCGGGCTCGTACCCGGCGATGACCGACAGCACGGCCGCCCCGTCGGCGACCGACTGGGCGAAGACGCTCGGGCAGTCGAGTGACGCGCACGCGGGCACCAGGCCGAGGGTGCTGACCAGCCCCCGGCTCGGCTTGATCCCGATGGTGCCGGTGAGCGCGGCGGGCACCCGGCCCGATCCGGCTGTGTCCGTGCCGATCGCGAAGGCGACCAGTCCGGCGGCCACCGCCACCGCCGACCCGGAGCTGGACCCGCCGGAGATCAGCCCCGGCACCAGCGGCGACTCGCACGCGCCGTAGGGGCTGCGCGTGCCGGACAGGCCGGTGGCGAACTGGTCGAGGTTGGTCTTGCCGACGAGCAGGGCGCCCGCCGCGAGCAGCCGGTCGACCAGCGGCGCACTCCGCTCCGGGATGTACGCGTACGCGGGGCAGGCCGCGGTGGTGGGCAGCCCGGCCACGTCCACGTTGTCCTTGACGGCGAAGGGCACTCCGTACAGCGGTGGGCGCGAGCCGGGGTCGGGCCAGCGGCGGGCCAGCTCGGCGGCGTCGGCGAGCAGGTCGGCGGCGGGCCGCAGAGTGATCCACACGTGGTCGTCACCGCGCGCGGCGATCCGCCCGAGCACCTCCTCGGCGACGTCGGACGGGCAGGCCGACCCGTCGCGGTAGCGGCGAGCCAGGCTGTCCAGGTCGAGGTGGGACGGGTCGAGGTGGGACGGGTCCAGGTGGGACGGGTCGAGGTGGGCCAGGTCGGCGTGGGCCAGGTCGGGCTGTGAGGGATCGGGGTGAGCCGGGTCGAGGCGGGCTGAGCCGTCCAGGTCAAGAGGAGTGTCCATCTGCCTTCCCCGCACGGGCTGAGGGCCCGTGGCTGATGTTCATGGTGCGTCTTCGTGCTGGTCGGCGGCCCGTGACATGCCGCCCTGCGCCACGGCGCCGGTGGCGTGCCCTATCCGCCGACACGGGCCCGTGACCATCGGTTCGGTGTCCGGATCGGGCCTGTGGCCGGGGCACTCCGTACCCAGGCACGGGGTCCGTGCCTGGGGCGGTTCGCGGGGTCTGGTCAGGAGGCCGCGGGGACCTCTGCTGGGGTGGGTTCGGGGGTGGTTCGGGGCGCGTCGGCTACCTTGGTGGTGCTGGGACGGAGGAAGGCGAAGGCTACGAGGACCAGGCCGGCGAAGAGATAGCCCAGGGCGACCTGACTGTTGGCGTTCCACTCGACCTTCGCCCCGTGGATCAGCCCGATGAACGACAGCACCGCTCCGCCGAACGCGTACCCGGCGCCCCACAGGAACGACCGGTCGATGATGAAGGCGGTGATCGAGCCGAGGATCAGCCCGGCCAGCACCGCCCCGCCGCCGAGCAGGGCGGTCCCCTCGTAGACGGTGCCGCTCTGCGCGATCGCGGCGTACCCGACCTTCTGTGCTGTGGTGCCCGCCGCCGCCAGCGCGTTGTCCATGTAGCCCTGCGCCCAGGAGGCGATGTTGGGGATGATGGCCATCACCACGGCCACCGCGTGGGCCTTCGGCACCGACTGGAAGGCCTGGGCGCCGATCAGCAGGCCGATGTAGAGCAGGATCGGCACGATCGCCGGTGTCGGCAGCACCGCGCCGAGCAGGGCGAACATGCCGAGGAAGCAGAACAGCGCGATGACGACGCCACTGGCCATCGAGTAGCTGCTGCGGCCGCCCGCGGACTTCCAGCCCGGGTGGCCGATGTAGACGGCCGGCGGGAACGGCGAGCCCAGCATCGAGCCGACGACCGCGCCCGCGCCGTCCGCCAGCAGCACCGACCGCAGGTTGTACGAGTCGCCCGCGGCGGCGGCGCTCTCGACGTTGCTCATGCCCTCGGTGAAGTTGTAGATGCCCAGAGGGATGGCGGTGGCGAGCAGAGGTGAGACCTCTCTGAGCCCGTCGATCAGCCGGTCGATGTTCAGCGTCGGGAGGCTGACCGCGATGTTCTCGGCGGCGGCGCCGACGTCGGCGGGGTTCATGTAGCCGCCGATCCAGGCGATCGCCGTGCCGGCCAGGAGGGCGGCGAGGCCGACGGGGATGTTGCCGGGCAGCTTCAGGTCGGTGAAGAAGCCGACGAGGATGATGACGAGCACAGGCAGCGCGATCCAGGCGGCCTCCCACATCTGCGCGGCGGGCCGCATTGAGATGAAGGCGATGGAAATGCCCGCCAGGGTACCCAGCATGGCCGCCCTCGGGGTGAAGCGGCGGATGTACGGCCCGACGAAGGCGCCGATCAGCACGATGATGCCGATGATGAAGCACCAGGCCAGCCCGGCCGCCCACGCCTGCAGGGGGCTCTTGGTGGCCAGGTAGGTGGGCAGCATGATGACGAAGACGACGATGAACATGTGCGGCACGCTCGGGCCGTACGGCATCGCGCACACGTCGGTGCGGCCCTCGCGGCGGGCCAGCCGCCGCGCGAGGTAGGTGTAGTACACGTTGCCGATCAGGAGCTGGATGCCCATCGCCGGGAGGATGACGCCGAAGACGTCCGAGCCGGGCAGGTGGACCACCCCGAGGCAGAGGCCGCTCAGCACCAGCACGTTCACCATCACGTTGAAGCCGAGTCCGAAGAAGGCGTTGGTGTCCCCGCTGACCCACCAGGGGAGTTTGAGCGTGGCGGGGCCGGTTGTCGTGGTCATTGGTCAGCTCCGCGCTTCGAGTGCCTTGAGATAGTGGACGGAGGGGGCGACCCAGCCGAAGATGCCGCCCTGGGCGGCGATCATTTCGAGCCCGTACCGCTGGAAGTCGGCGAAATACGAGCCCACGCAGTCGGACAGCACCAGGCACTCGTAACCGCGGTCGTTGGCCTCGCGCACGGTGGTGTGCACGCACACCTCGGTCGTGACGCCGGTGACGACGAGGCTGCGAATGTCTCCGGAGCGCAGCACCTGGCCGAGGTCGGTGGCGTAGAAGGCGCCCTTGCCCGGCTTGTCGATGACGAGCTCGCCCTCGGTGGGGGCCAGCTCGTCGATGATGTCGTGGCCGTACTCGCCCCGGATGAGGATGCGCCCCTTCGGGCCGGGATCCCCGATGCGCATGGAAGGCGCTCCGCGGTCGAGCTTGGCGGGTGGGCAGTCGGAAAGGTCGGGCAGGTGTCCCTCGCGGGTGTGGATGACGGTCATCCCTGCCTTGCGGGTGGCGGCCAGCACCTCGCTGAGTGGCGGGATCACCTGCCGGAGCATGGTGACGTCGTTGCCGAGGGTCTCCCCGAAGCCCCCGGGCTCGACGAAGTCCCGTTGCATGTCGATGAGAAGCAATGCTGTATGTGCCGGGTCGAACCCGTATGTGTACGGCTCGGCCTCGACGAGAAGCGGATCGGACACGTGGACTCCGTTCCTCGGATCCTCCTTTTGTCGATTGTCGACAGGATTGTGTCCGCAGCCGTTCCGTCCGGTTACGCTTCTGTTAGCTCAGTGATCAGCTCTGCGAGCTGCGTTGTCAGCCGATGTAGGTGCGGGCGCCGTGCCTGGCCAGAGCGTCGAGCGCCGTGGCCGGGTCGCCGGAGGCGATGGCGTCGAAGAGCCGCCGGTGCCGCTCCACCCCTTCGGAAGGGGCGCGCTGCTCGGCCTCCCTGCGCAGGTTGGCGGCCATGTAGAGCTGCAGCTTCAGGATGACCGGCTCGTACACCAGCAGCAGCTGGCGATGGCCCGCGAGCGCGACCAGCGCGACGTGGAAGCGCCGGTGGGCCTCGTTCTCGCTGAGCGGGTCGTCGGCCTCCACCGCCGCCGTCATGCCGTCGAGCGTCCTCGCCAGCCCGGTCAGGTCATGCGTGCCGGTAGGGGGCAGCGCGAGCTCGACCGCGTAGCGTTCCAGCACATCGCGCAGCCCGAACAGCTCGTCCACGTCCTCGCGGGACAGCTCGGCGACGCGGACGCCGCGCCGTGGCAGGTGTTCCACCAGCCCTTGCTGCCCGAGGGACCGCAGCGCCTCGCGCAGCGGCGCTCTGCTGGTGCCGAACCGCTGGGTGAGCTGCTCCTCGATCAGGCGCTCTCCGGGTGCGAGGGCGCCGCTGAGAATCTCGTGGCGGATGCGCCGCATCGAGAGCTCGACGAGGCTTGGGGGTTCCAGCACCCCGTCCGGTTCCACCCGTCCACCTCCTCTCGCCGTTGGGACGAACTCTGTCAGACCAACCATCAGGCCGCGGTGGCCGCCGCGGTGGCGTCGAGCAGTGTGCGGGCGGTGCGGTAGCGGGCGGCGTCGCCGGTGTCGCCGAGGAGAACCCCGATCATGGTGTGCCCGCCGATCACGGAGGTGAACATCAGGCAGTAGCCGGCCGCCCGCGTGTACCCGGTCTTCAGCCCCCGCGCCTCGGTGGGCAGCAGCCGGTTGGTGTTGTGCCAGACGTGGGCGCGATGCGCGGCGGACTTGCTCACCGCGTGCCTCTCGGTGCCGACGATGGCGGCGATGACCGGGTCCTTCAGGACCGCCTGGGCGAGGGTGACCTGGTCTCTCGCGGTGGAGTGGTCGCCGCCGGTCTGGGGGAGCCCGTCGGGGTTGGTGTACACCGTGTCGCGCAGGCCGAGGGTCCGCGCCGCCTGGTTCATCCTGGCCACGAAGCGCTTCACGCCCGGCCCGTACCGGCGTGCCAGGGCGTTGGAGGCGTCGGCCCCCGATGGCAGCAGGAGGCCGTAGAGCAGTTCCCGCACGGTGAGCCGCTCCCCGGCCTTCAGGCCCGCGCGGGTTCCGTCGTTCGCCGCCGCGTGACGTACGTCGGCTCTGGAGATCGTGATGACGTCGCCCAGTGACCCGGCGCGGCGCACGACGTACGCCGTCATGATCTTCGTCAGGCTGGCCACGGGCACGCGGCGGGTCTCGCGCTTGGCGAACTGGACCGTTCCGGCCGTGGCGTCGACCAGGTAGACCTCCTTCGCTGTGACCTGTGGAGCGGACCGGGCGAGCGCCGGGTCGACCAGGCCGAAGATGGACAGGACCGCCGCCAGGAGAGGGATAGTCACCATACGCATCCGGTTATGATCCCATGTCCGCCATTGCGGACATGGGAATCGATTGCAAGCAGATGACAAGTAGGGAGCAACCGCCCCGGCGTACACCTAAGGGTGAACGAAAGGGGAGGGTCATGGGAGCGCGAAGCGGTCTGAAGCCGGTAGTCAGCCTGGTACCGATCATGGCAAGCGGTACGGCCACCGTGTTCAAGCTGCTGGTCGCCACGCTGGCCGTCTGCGGCGCGTACTTCGGGGTCACCCACGGCGCCACCGGTACGGCGGGGGCGGTCGGCGACACGCACGTCAAGACCGTGGTCCTGTCGGCGCAGTCGCTCCCGATCGAGGCCGGGCACATCCCCGAGGCAGGCATGGTGACGGTGGGAGCCGCCGGAGCGGGCGCCTCCTGCGAGCGGACCTACCACGCGCAGAGCGTGATCGACCCCGGCCCCTCGGGCGACCCCGTGGACTACGACTGGCGCCTGATGCGCTGGAGCCCCGCGGCGCACGCCTGGAAGACCTACCTCTACTCGGAGAGCGCCGGCTTCATGGGCTCGCCGCGCACCGTGGAGTGGCACCCCCGCGTCGTGCGCAACCCCGGCTGGTACCGCGTCGAGCTCGCTGTGTCCGGCAAGGGCGTCATCATCAGCGAGAAGTTCCAGATCAGCTGCTGACCGGCCCCACGGCTCACACGCTGCCAAGGGCCTGCCGCGCCGCCGCGACCCACCGGAGGATGCCCACCCGCTCGGCCACCGCCAGCGCCTTCTCGTAGTGCTTCCGTCCCTCCTCGGGCTGCCCCAGGTGCATGGCGAGGTCGCCGAGCGTCTGGGCCACCGGCCACAGGGCCACCACGCCGGTGCCCGCCCCCGCGATTCGGTCGGAGAACGGCCCTAGCGTGGAGTAGGCGTCCTGCATCCGGTCACGGTCGCCGAGGAGCATCCCCGCCAGCGCCCGCCATGTCATGGCCAGCTCGTAGAGGAAGTCGGGACGGACGGGCGTCCTGGTGGCCGCGATCGCGCGGGCGTCCTTGATGTGGCCCGCGGAGGCGAGGGCGACGGCGTAGGCGTCCAGGGTCCACTTGGCCCCGCGCCGGTGCGCCTCCTCCAGCGACTCGACCATGTCGGCGGCCTTGCCGTCGACCAGGCGCAGGCAGAACGTGGTGATGAGCGGCAGGTCCTGGCGTCCTTCGAGCATCCCCGCCCGCGCGGTGAGCCGGGCGGCGTTCCGGTACGTGCGCTCGGCCCCGGCGTAGTCGCCCGTGATCATCATGCGCATGCCGGCGTACCAGGCGCCCACCGCCGACGGCGCCGGCAGGTCGTACTGCCTGGCGAGCCGCTCGGCCGCGCGCATCTGGGCGTCGGCCTCGGCGAAGTCGCCGCGCGCCGCCGCGCACTCCATGAGCACCAGGTGGGCCAGCGCCTGCACGGCGATCTGCCCCGAGGCGGCCCCGACCTCCAGCAGCTCGCGGCCGATGGCCTCACGCTCATCGACGACCGTGATGACGTACGACTGGCGCAGCCGCCCGCTCAGCGCGACAGCCAGCAGGGCGGGGTCGCCGCTCTGCCGCGCCAGCTCCTCCGCCTCCAGCGACGCCTCGTACCCCCGGCCGGTGGCGGAGCCCTCCAGCTCCAGTGCCAGGGTCGCGAGCAGGCTTGCGCGCAGCGACTGCTCGCCCGGCGGCAGCTCGATCAGTGCCCGCTCGGTGACGTCGACGATCTCCCACGCCGTGCGGGTGAGGTCACGGGCGATGCCCTTGTACGGCACGGCCACCGACGCGGCGATGCGCGCGGTCATCTCAAGGTCGCCCAGCGGCAGCGCGGCGTCCATCGCCTCGCGGCGGCGGGCCCGGGCGGCCGCCATGTCGCCGCAGAGCGCGAGCGCCTTGATCAGCCGTAGCTGCAGCAGCAGCCGTTCCTTGGGTGGCCCTCCGAGGGGGTGGGCCCGGTCGAAGGCGGTGATGGCGCGCTCCCACAGCGTCGCCGCCTCCCGGTGGGCGAACCGCCGCTCCGCCTGCTCGGCGGCCAGGCCCGCGTAGTGGACGGCCTTCGCGGCGGTCTCCACCGTGCCCGCGGAGTCGTAGTGATGGGCGAGCGCCGCGACATCGGACGCCGACCGGCTCTCGATCACCGACGCGACGGCGGCGTGCAGGCGCGACCTGCGCAGCCGCGAGGCGTCGGAGTACAGGGTGTCGCGGACCAGGTCATGGTCGAAGCGCAGCATCCCGGGCCCCGGCTCGGTGACCAGCCCCGCGAGCAGCCCGGCCTCCACGGCGTCGACGACGGCGTCCTCGTCGCCCGAGACGTCCACCAGCACGTCGATGTCGACGTCGCGGCCGATCACCGCCGCCTGTAACAGGATCTGCTGGGCGGTGACGGGCAGGCGGGTGATCCGGCGGCGCAGTACGTCGCGCACGCCCGACGGCACCTCGGAGATGACCTCGGCGGCGGTGGCCCGGTCGCCGGTGGCCTCGGAGTCGAGCAGCCGGACCGTCTCGCGGACGAAGAACGGGTTGCCGCCCGTGCGCTCGATGATCCTGCTGACCGCGTCCTCGTCGACCTCGCGGACGCACGTGGCCCGTACGAGCTCCGCCACCGCCTCCTCGTCGAGCCCTTCCAGGCCCACGCGCACGGGGCCGAGCCGGGCGAGCGCCGCGAGCACGTCGGACTGCTGGTCGTTGAGCTCGCCGTCACGGCAGGTCACGACCAGGAGCACCCGGCTCGTCGCCAGCAGGCTGGGCAGGGCGCGGAGCAGGGCGAGGGTCTGGTCGTCGGCCCAGTGAAGATCCTCAAGGGTGAGCAGCACGGGGGCCTCGCGGGCGATCCCCGCGATGTAGCCGCCGACCGCGCGGTGCAGCCGGAAGCCGCCCGACGCCTGGTCGTCCTCGTCGGTGGGGGCGGCGTCGTCCAGCAACGGCGCGAGCAGCGAACCGTACTCCCCCGTCCCCCGGACGGCGACGAGCATGCGCAGGACCTCCACCCAGGCCCAGCCGGGCGGGGTGGCGCTGCTGTCGGGACACCCGCCGGACGCGGTGATCCAGCCCTGCCGGGACAGCTCCAGCCCAAGCTGACGTACCAGGGTGGTCTTACCCGCTCCCGGGTCGCCGCCGACCACGGCCGCGGTGAAGCGCCCGGCGAGGGCGTGCGGCGCGGCGCCGGTCAGCCGGGCGAGCTCGGCGGCGCGGCCGACGAACGGCTCGGGCGACAGCGGGGGCAGGTCGGCGGTCTGGCTCTCGGGACGCGGCGGCCAGGTGCCGGCAACCTCGAAGCGGGGGCGCTGGGGGAGCGTGAGCTCCAGGGCCGGGTCCTGGGAGAGGATGTCCGACTCCATCTTGCGCAGCGCGGGGCCCGGGTCGATGCCGAGCTCGTGGGCCAGGGTCGTGCGGGCACGGCGCAAAGCGGCGAGGGCGTCGCCCTGCCTGCCGCAGCGGTAGAGGCCGAGGGCGAGCAGCCGCCAGCCCTCCTCCCGCAGGGGGTTCTCGCCGGTGAGGGCTTCGAGGTCGGGCACGGTCTCGGCGTGCAGGCCGAAGCGCAGCCCCGCGTCGGCGTGCCGCTCCCGCGCCACCAGCCGCAGCTCGGCGAGCCGGCTGACCTCGGCCTCGGCCCACTGCTGTTCGGCGAAGTCGGAGTAAGGAGTGCCGCGCCAGAGGCCGAGCGCGGTCTCAAGGCCCGTGCGCGCCGGCTCGGGGTCGTCGTTGTCGAGGTACTTGCCCGCCGACCTGACCATGGCCTCGAAGCGCAGGGCGTCGACCTGCTCGGGCGCGGTGCGCAGAGCGTACCCGGAGGCGACGGTCACGAGCAGCCGGTTGGGGCCGCCGCGCGGCCGGCCGGGCTCGAGCACGCGGCGCAGGCGGGAGATGTAGACCTGGAGCCCCGACTGGGCGCCCTTGGCACCCTCGTCGGTCCACAGGTCGAAGAGCAGCGTGTCGACGGGCACGACCTGGCCGCGCGCGACGAGTAATCGCGCGAGCACGGCGCGTTGCCGTAGCCCACCGAGGTCGACCTCGCCGTCGTCGTCGTACGCCTCGACTGGTCCAAGAACGCGGAACGTCACCATGTCAGCCGCCACGCTATGCGGGCCCGTCGAGCACGCACAAGGTATTCGCCAAGGCCCGCCTTCCTTCCGTGGGTGCCACGAGGCTACAGGTACAGGAGTGCGCGTGTTGACGATGCGACGCGCTCAGGTACGGGAGGCGGGCTCGGGGGAGCGGTGATCGTTCGAGGCGCCGCGCCGCCGCAGCAGGGACCACGCACCGAGGGCGAGGCCGCCCCACGGGATCTCGATGGTGTAGGTCCAGAAGCCGAACAGGATGGCGGCGGCGGTCGCGGCCCCCGGAGGCTGGCCGAAGGCGATCAGCAGGGAGGCGGTGCCGCCCTCCATGATCCCCGCACCGCTCGGGGTGATCAGCGCGCTGGTGAGCACCCGGCTGACGGCGAACACGGCCACCGTCTCGGCGGGGCCGGGGTAGGAGCCGGTGGCGACCAGGCAGCACGCCATGATCAGGCACTGGAGGGTCAGGAAGGCCACCATCCCGAAGGACAGGCCGCGCCAGCGCCTTCGCACGATCTCGGCGGTCTCGGCGCGCACGCGGTGGATCGCGTCGGAGGCGTAGTGCTCGGGCGGGCGGATCTTGCGGGGCAGCACGCCGAGCAGCCTGTCGAGGACGCGGCCGAGCAGGTCGGCGGCCAGTTCCCAGTAGAGCGCGGCGGCCACCACGGCCACCAGGACGAGGATGGAGACCGCCCCGCCCCACGCCGCGTTGGTGACCCTGGGGTCGGGGATGCGCCCGGCGACCAGCAGCGCGATGATCCCGACCGCGGGCAGGATGAAGCGGAACAACGTGTTCCAGATGCCGGTGACCAGCGTGTACACCACCACGGAGCGGGTGGCGAACCCCCAGCCCTTGGTCATCGCGAAGGTCAGGGCCACCCCGGCCGCGCCGCCGAAGGGCAGCAGGTTGCTCACCGCGCTGCCGGCGGCGTTCAGCGTGAGGGCCTGGACATGGGTGAGCCCGGGCAGCGCCGCCGTCATCACGTACGTGTAGGCCCACAGGCTCGCGAACCACAGCGCGGCCATCAGCAGGATCATCGCCCAGCTCAGCGAGCGGAACTGCGCGCCGATCTCGCTCCAGCTGACCTTGGCCCCGGTGAGCGCGTGCACGATCTGCGGCAGGTACACCACGAGCAGGACAGCCAGGGCCAGGGAGGCCACGGACAGGCCTGCCTGGACCCATTTGTTCCTCATCGCGATGCCCCCATCTGTTCTCCGCGCGCCGGTGCCGCCCGGATCAGTCTGCCCGGAGGCCGCCGGGTGGATCTCATCCTCCAGCACGAAATCAACCTTTATCCGGTCTCCTCCGGGAGGTCGTCGAAGGGGTGCGTCCGCCGGGCGCCCGGGGGCAGATCGCGGCGGACGTACCACTCGGTGCCGAAGATCAGGCGGTACAGCGGCCCGGGGATCCTCAGCATGACCGCCAGCGTACGGTCGCTGTCGCCGCCCGTCGCCTGGGAGGCGTGGGCGGCCATGCTCGCCCGCTTGACCTTCGCGAACCTGCGGACGTTGACGCGGTGGGTGATGTCCTCGCCGGGGGAGTACGCCCGCTCGAAGGAGCGCACGTCGAACTCCGGGGGGAACCGGTAGAAGCGCTGGGCGAGCCGGAGGCCCTTCAGCAGGGGGTCACGGTTGACCGTGGCCTCCAGCAGGATGGGCGTGCCCGCGATGTCCGCCGCGCGCTGCCCGACCCGGTAGACCTGCACGTGGTCCGGATGGCCGTACCCGCCGGCCGGGTCGTAGATCGTCAGCAGGTCGGCGCTCTCCTCCTTGAGCACCGCCGCCAGCCGCTGGGCGGCCTCCTCGATGTCGGCGTCGATGAAGGCGTTCTCCGCGCGCTCGTCGCCGACGCCGCCTTCGCCCTCGCCGAGCCCCGAGTCGCCGTAGCCGAGCAGGACCACGCGGGCGACGCCCAGGGCGGCGGCCGACTCGTACAGCTCGGCGGTGCGCGCCTCGGCCAGCTCGTCGCCGTGGGGCAGATCGGCCAGGCCGCGCTCGCCGGCGGTCGCCACGACGAGGACGACCCGATGGCCCTCGGACGCCAGCATCGCCATGGTCCCGGCGGTCAGCAGCGCTTCGTCATCGGGATGGGCGTGGAAGAAGACCGCGGTACGTGCCACGCGGCCATGATTCCACGTGGCGAATCCCCGAGTCCCAGGCGCCTCCCCGGGAGGGGTTCGAGAAGCCTTCCCGAACCGTTCAAGAACCCGTGGCCAGGGCGAGGTGGTCCCGTTTGATGCGGGTCGCGGGCTCTGCCAGGCTGGCGGGGTGCGGATCCTTCATGTCAGTGACTGCTACCTGCCACGGCTCGGGGGCATCGAGGTCCAGGTGGCAGATCTGGTGCGGTCGCAGTCCGAGGCCGGTCACGAGGTCGAGGTGGCCACCGCGACCCCGGGCGAGCGCATTTCCCGGATCCACCGCGTCGTCGCGCGCATGCCCTTCGACCTGCCGATCCATCCCCGCGGGGGCGCGCACCTGCTCCGGCTGATGACCTCGCGGCGTCCCGATGTCGTGCATGTCCACACCGGGGCGGTGTCGCCGTTCGCCTGGATGGGGGTGCGCGCCGCCGTCCGCGCGGGCCTGCCGGTCGTGGTCACCGTGCACAGCATGTGGGATCCACTGACCCGCGCGCTCTACCGCGTCCTCGACGTGCTGTTCGGGTGGACCCGGTGGGGCATGGTGGTCACCGCGGTCAGCCACGCCGCCGCCGGGCACATCCGGGCCGTCGCGGGCAGGCGGGTGCCCGTCGACGTCGTGTCCAACGGCCTCGACGTCTCCGCCTGGCGTCCCACGCGCGGCGTACGGCCCGGCGAGGCGCGGGCCGTACGGCCCGGCGAGCCCGGCGGCGTGCACATCGTGGCGGTGGGGCGCCTGGCCCCGCGCAAGCAGCCGGTTCGGTTGCTGAAGCTGCTGCTGGAGGCCAGGCGCAAGGTTCCAAGGGGCATCGCGATGCGGGCCACCCTGGTGGGGGACGGGCCCGCGCGCGGTTCGATGGAGCGTTTCCTGCGTGCGCACGGCATGGAGGGGTGGGTGTCGCTGCCCGGCCGCTACACCCGTGAGCAGATCCGCGACCTGCTGACCTCGGCCGACGTGTTCGTGGCCCCCGCGCCGAGGGAGTCGTTCGGCATCGCGGCCCTGGAGGCCCGGGCCGCCGGGGTCCCCGTGGTCGCCCGGGCGCAGAGTGGCGTCGCCGACTTCGTACGGCCCGGCAAGGAGGGGCTGCTCGGCCGCACCTTCGACGAGCTGGTCCAGTCGGTCGCGCGGCTCACCCGCGACCGGGAGCTGCGTGAGTCGATCGCCCTGCACAACAGGGAGACCGAGCTGACGCGCTGTGCCTGGCCGGCCGTGCTCGAAGGCTTCGAGCGCAGCTACGCGCTCGCGGCGGCCAGAGTCTGACGTGACCGGTGGCGTCCGCGGCCGAGCGGTCAGGAGCAGTTCACGGCCAGCTTCTGGGTGGCCTCGGTGGCCTTGGTGGTGAACTGCGGCAGCTGAGCCGCCGCCGCGCTCGGGTCGGCAGTGTCGATCTTGAAGCCGCCCCACGACGCGGACAGGTCCGTCAGCGTGGTCTTCAGGTCGCCCTCGGCCTTGCCGGACAGGTCCTTGAGCTTGGCGGCCAGGTCGGCGGTCGCCTTGTTCCAGCTGTTCAGGTCGCCCGCACCGGCGGCCGCCTGGGTGCCGTAGTCCTGGAACGCCTTCACCGCGTCGTCGCAGACGGCCTTGGTGCTTCCGCCGCGGACACGGCGAGGATACGGCGGGTAAGGGTGATGTTCATTGTGTGCCTTTCCTAGTGATCTGTCGCGATGGACAAGCTAGGGATGGCACCTTGCGGGTCACTTTCACCGTGCCTGCACGGCGGGGATGGGGAACTTTCACCCTGGTGACACGCCTGTTCGAGGCGCGTGATGGCACTTTTCGGGTCACGGGCCGGCTTCGGGAGCGGCCGGCCTCGGAGAGCTAGAAGGGGAGCGCTCGGCCTGAGGGGCTTCGAAGATCAAGGGGGAGGGGCTGGCGTGGGGGCTTGGGCCGCTGGGTGATGAGAATCCGCTTCATGTCCTTCTCCTTCGGTACGGGCTCACACTTCCCTCGTCACTCGTCGGCGGACAGGTCCTCTGCCTCACTGGGTAATTCGACGGCCGGGAGGTGCGCGGACCCGACCTCACCTCCTGTTTACCCTTTCCGGGGCTGCCGCAGACGCTTCCGACCTCAGTTTCTCTGATCTTGATTTGCCGTGGAACCCCTAGCCGCCCCCAGGTGGGACGGCCGCGAGCGTGCCCGCGGAGGCCGCTCCGAGGGCATGTGATGGCGTGGACATATCTGAAGGCTAAAAATGTAATGTTTCCGGTGAAGCTCTCCTTTGTTGCAAGCTCACGCCTCCGTAAACGAAGAAGATAGCCCGGACAAGCCGGACACGGTTTCGGTGGCGAGCATTGCTCCGAGACGGAGCGCCTGCTCGGTGGCGCCTCCCAGCGCGAATTCGATCTGCTTGGCGTGCAGGAAGTAGCGGTGCACGAAGTACTCCTCGGCGATGCCCATGCCGCCGTGCACGTGCACGACCGCGTGGGCCACCCTGTGCCCGCCGTCGGCGGCCCAGAACTTGGCGGTGGCCACCGCCTCCGCCGCCTGCCGCGCCTGGCTCTCCGCCGTGCCCTGGGCCCGCGCCTCCGCCCTGGCCTCGTCCGACAGCAGCCAGGCGGCCTGCCACATCGTCAGCCGGATGGCCTCGACGTCGATGTGGCAGTCGGCGAGCCGGTGCCCGACGGCCTGGAACGACCCGATGGGACGGTTGAACTGGTGGCGCCTGGTGGTGTACTCGGCCGCCGCCTCGAGCGCGCGGGAGGTGATCCCCAGCTGCAGCGCGCACAGGCCGAGCGTGGCCATGTCGCGCGACCGGCTCACCATGTCGGGCGCGTCGGCGCCGGGATCGCCCAGCACCGCGTCGTACGGCAGGGTCACCTCCAGCCGGACCAGCCCGGTGGTCTCCCTGGCCGTCGTCCGCTGCGGGGTGATCGTCAGGCCGTCCGTCCCCGCCGGGACCAGGAAGATCCGCTCACCGGCCGGGACCAGGATGAGGTCGGCGACGGTCGCGGCCGGGACGCCGGTCCTGACGCCGGTGAGCCGCCAGCCGTCCCCCTCCCGGCGCGCGGTGACCTCCGCGGCCCCGGCCGGGCCCGCGAGCGCGGCGGTCAGGACGCGCTCGCCCCGTACGGCCGGCCGTGCCCACGTGTCGCGCTGCTCGGGGGTGCCGAAGGTCGCGATGGGCCAGGCGCCCAGCACCGCCGTCGCGTGGAGCGGCACCGGGGCGAGGACGCGCCCGGCCTGCTCCAGGACCAGGCACTGCTCCAGCGTGCCGTACCCGCCGCCGCCGAGATCGGCGGGCAGCGCGATGCCGAGGAGCCCCGCTTCGGCCAGCGTCGACCAGAGCCCGGTGTCGAAGCGTTCGGTCCCCCGGCTCTCCAGCTCGGTGAGGGACTCGTGGGTGACGCGGTCGGTGAGGATGTGCCGCGCGAGCCGCGCGAGCTCCTGCTGGTCCTCTGTGCGGGCGAAGTCCATGTCGTCCTCAGCGTGGAGTGGGTGAGTCTCTGAGCGCCGGAACGTGATCAGCGTGGCGGGCGCGGCATGCCGAGCCCGATCATCGCGATCATGTCCCGCTGGATCTCGTTCGTGCCGCCGCCGAAGGTCAGCATGAGGATCGTGCGGTACATCCGCTCGATGCGCCCGTGAAGAACGGCGCCCGGGGTGTCGGTCAGGACGGCGTCCTCGCCGAAGCACTCCATGAGCAGGCGGTACGCCTCGATCGCGAACTCGGTTCCGAAGATCTTGGTGACCGAGGCGTCAGCCGGGCCGACCTTGACCCCGTGGTCCAGACCCCAGGCGATCTTCCAGTTGACCAGCTTGAGGAACTCGACCTTGGCGTGCACCCGGCCGAGGTTGGCCCGCACCCACTCCTGGTCGATGACCCTGCGCCCGTCGGCCAGCCGGGTCGCCGCCGCCCAGTCGCGCGTGCCCGCGAGCACGGCCTGGATCCCGGCCGCCGAGCACAGCGCGACCCGCTCGTGGTTGAGCTGGCCGGTGATCAGCTTCCATCCGTCGCCGGGCTTGCCCACCAGCGCGGTGCCCGGGACGCGTACGTTGTCGTAGAAGGTCTGGCTGGTGACCTGCCCCGCCATCGTCGGCACCGGCGACCAGCCGAAACCGGGTGTGTCGGTCGGTACGAGGAAGACCGAGAGGCCCTTGTGCCTCGGGGCGTCGGGATCGGTGCGCACGGCGAGCCACACGTAGTCGGCGGCGCTGATCACGCTCGTCCACATCTTCTGCCCGTTGATCACCCACTCGTCGCCGTCGCGCTCGGCCCGCGTACGGAGCGCGGCGAGGTCGGTGCCGGCCTCGGACTCGGAGTAGCCGATGGCGAAGTGCATCTCCCCGGCCAGGATCCTCGGCAGGAAGAAGTCCTTCTGCTCCGGCGTGCCGTACTCCATCAGGGCGGGCCCGACGCTTCCGAGGGTCAGCAGCGGGATCGGGACCCCGGCGGCCATGGCCTCGTCCGCGAAGATCAGCTGTTCGACCATGGTGCGGCTCTGCCCGCCGTACTCCTTGGGCCATCCGATGCCGAGCCAGCCGTCCTGGCCCATGCGGCGGATGATCCGGCAGTAGGCGCTGTCCTTGCCCATCGAGGCTGACTCGCCCCCGGACATCTCCTCGCGGAGGGGCGGCGTCATGATCTCGGCGAAGTAGTCCCGAAGCTCCGCGCGGAGCTTCTCCTGCTCTGGCGTATAGGCGATCTTCATGGTCGCACGCTCATGGTCGCTCCTCCCGGCTGAGGTATCGTGCCACGTCGCCACGTCTCTAGCAATCGCTTGGTGGGCAGGAGTGCCAGCGGTCGTCCCGCGCGAGGGGCGCCGGGTCGTTAGAGTTTCTGGCAAATCCTCCAACCCCCCGGAGAGCCGATGCCGGATGTCCAGCCCCTGGAGTCGAGCGACCCCACGCGACTCGGTGCCTGCCGCATCATCGGCAGGATCGGGGAAGGGGGGCAGGGCGTCGTATATCTGGGCGAGACGGACTCCGGTGACCTGGTGGCCGTCAAGCTCTTCCACGCCCGCATCGGGCAGGATCCCGCCCTCGCCGACACCTTCATGCGCGAGCTGGACGTCGCGAAGCGGGTCGCCCGTTTCTGCACGGCGCAGGTCCTCGACTCCGGCATGGCGGGCGGCCGCGCGTACATCATGAGCGAGTACGTGCCGGGGCCCGCGCTCAACGAGGTCGTGGCCGCGGAGGGGCCGCGTTCGGGCAGCGCCCTCGAACGCCTCGCCATCGGCACGGCCACCGCTCTGGTCTCGCTGCACGACGCCGGGATCATCCACCGCGATCTCAAGCCGCACAACGTGCTCATCGGGCCGGACGGCCCGCGGGTCATCGACTTCGGCATCGCCCGCGCTCTCGCCGGCACCAGCACGGTGACCAGCCAGGTCGTGGGCACGCCCGCGTACATGGCGCCCGAGCAGCTGACCGCGGGAGAGGTCGGCAGGGCCCTGGACGTGTTCGCCTGGGCGTCCACGATCGCCTACGCGGCCACGGGCCGCCCGCCGTTCGGCAACGACTCCATCCCCGCGATCATCAACAGGATCCTCAACGAGGAACCCGACCTCGGCGAGACCGAGGCGCCGCTGAGGGGCCTGCTGGCCGAATGCCTGTCCAAGGAGCCGTCCCGGCGGCCGTCCGCGGAGCAGATCCTCGACCGCCTGGTACGGGGTACGGGCCAGGCTCCTGCCGTGCCCACGCAGGGCCCGCCGGCCCCTCGCGCCGATCCCCGGGAAGGTCTCGCGGCCGTGACGGGGGCGGCCGGCTCGTCTGTGAAGGTCACCGCGCCAAGTCCTGACGCGCGTAAGAACGGCAGGGGAAGGCGGGTGGCGGTCGCCTCGGTCGTGGTCGCCGTGGCGATCTCCGGGGCCGTCGTCGCCGCCTTCGCGATGCTGCCGGAGGAGCGCGTGTCCGCGTTGAAGACGGGAACGCTTCGGACCTCGCAGGCGTCCGCCGTCACGCGTACGCCGGAGAAGCCCGCCGACACCGGCTCGAAGGCTCCGGTCACGACCGCCTCTCCCCTTTCGCCGGCGACGTCGCACAGATCGGTCCCGAGCGCGGGCGTCCGGCCGGTGAGAAGGTCCGCGACGACCACGCCGACCCACAAGCCGAGCGGCTTGCCCAAGGCCGAGCCGACCCGGGTGGAGCCCACGGCCAGCGAGCCCCCGCCGACCAGCACTTCCTCCCCCAAGCCGTCGCCGGAGCTCGCCGAGCTGGGTCCCGGGCATTTCACCGCCTACTGCCAGAAACTGGGCTGGGAGTACGACGAATACCGGGAGACCCCCAAGGCAGGCTCCTACTGCATCAAGCAGAAGGGCGCCGAGACCCTGTACCTGAGCGCGAGCCAGCGTGACGCGGGCTGCCAGTGGCGCTACAAGGCATCGGGCGCCTTCCACCGCTACAAGGGCAAGTCGAACTGGTGCTACATCTACCGCTGACGGGGGCGCCGGCGCGGCTAGCCGATCACGCTGGAAGCGCTGGGAGGCCAGATCCCGACGTGCAGGAGCCTGTGGGCATAGGAGTACGCCACGAGCTGGCTGCGGTTGCTGCAGGCGAACTGGTCGAGAAGTTTGCTGATCCGCTCCGCCACCGTGTACCTGCTGAGGTGCATCTCGCGGGCGATCTTCGTCGTCGTGTACCCCTGGGCCAGCATGACGATCAGCCATTTGTCGCGATCATTTATCAGGTCATCGAAAGCATGAGCCATGAGAGTCCCTTGGGTCGGATCGCCTTCACCGAGGCGCTTTGCGAGAGCGCCTCTGTGTCGACTGTAGAAAAGCCCGCTTAACCATCGGTATGGCGTGAGCATGCGGCCGGTTATCGGTGGTGGTTCCGGTGCCGTCCCCCTGTGATCGATGTGACCGGATGTCGCGCGTCGAGGGTCTCGCCCCGGTCCCACGGAGTCGGCGAGGTCGCGGTGCCCGGCTCCGGCCGGCGGGGCGCTTTGCCCTGGAGGATCTCCTCGTACAGCTTCCTGAGGACGGGGCTCGGGTCGATGCCCAGTTCGGCCACGAGATGCCGGCGCACGGCCTCGAACTGCGAGAGCGCCTCAGGTGCGCGCCCGCAGCCGGCCAGAGCGGTCATCCTCGCCGCCACGAGCCGCTCACGCCCGGGGAAGAACGGCACCAGATCGTCGAGCCTGTTCAGCACCTCTATGTGCCCGCCTCGCTCGATCTCCAGCTCCGCCCAGTCCTCGTTGATCGTGAGGTACAACTCGGTGAACCTGCCGACGGCATCGTCGATCAAGGGAACATCCGAGAACTCCGCGAGCGGCCGGGAGCGCCACAGGCGTGTGGCGCGGTCGAGCAAGGTCAGCGCCGCGTCTGCGTCGCCCCTGCGCCGCATGTCGCGGCCGGCGCCGGCGAGGTGCCGGAACCTGAGGAGGTCGAGATCCTCCGGCCCGGCGTCGAGCTGGTATCCCCAGCCCTCGTAGGAGATCCGATCGCCGATCTTCCTGCGCAACGCCGAGACGTAGACCTGGAGGTTCTTGCGCGCCGTGGGTGGTGGTCGCTCGCCCCACAAGGAGTCGATCAACTGGTCCGTCGGGACCACCTGGTTCGGGGTCGAGAGCAGGATGGCGGCCAGGAGCCGGGCCTTCCTCGCGCTGATGTGCGAGGTCGCGCCGTCCACCCGGATGTCGAGCGCTCCGAGCACGCGGGCGTCCATGCTGGGTGTCCTGTCCCGCGCCTGTCCCGCCCGGTCGGTGCCCAGCACCAGGAACCCCGCCAGGTCGATCGCGGCCGAACCCTCCTGGGTCGCCTGGCGGTGGAGTGTCCGCACCATGGATAGCGCGGAGATGGAGACGTCGTCCACTCCGGCCTTCGACTCGAACCACCGCCAGTCGCCGTCGGGATTGACCTCGAGGAAGACCGGCCCGTCCCCGGTCAGCAGGAAGTCGAAGGCCCCGTAGCGCAGACCCCAGAGCTCGGCGAGCTTGTGCACCGCCACTTCCACGGACTCGGGGGCAGCCGTCGGAGAGACCGTGACCGACGCCGCGTCGCGCCAGATCGCCTCCGGCGAGGGTTTGCCGACACGGAAGGCCCGCGTCTCGCCGTTCAGGTAGTAGACGCGCAGCTCCGCCCGGTGCTCGACGTATTCCTGGACGATCATCGGTACGTCTCGCACGGCCAGGCACCTGGCCGAGGCGCCATCCATGATCTCCGGGAAGATCCCCTCCATGGTGCCCGGTTCGGTCTCGACGAAATGCCGGTTGAGGACCTTGACGATGATCCGGTCGCTCGACAGGGCCGCGCTCGCCGCTCCAGGATCGGTCGTGACGATCGTCCGTGGCGTGCGGATCCCCGCCCGCGCCGCGTCGTCCAGCTGGACCAGCCGCCCCGGATCGGCGCCATCGGGCAGCCGGAAGGCGGACAGCGACGAGATCTGGTCGACCAGGGCGCACCACGAGTCGGCCCGGAACAGGGACGGCGCCGAGCCGTTTCCAGCGGGGATGGCCTGCGGCGAGAAGTGCCGTACCCAGGTGACGGTAGGGACGATGCGGTGCCCGTCCACGGTCAGGGACCCGTCCTCGTGCAGGGTGAAGATCCGCAGGTCCGCGAGCGATCCGGCGTCGATCCGCAGGCTCGGCACGCCGAGCGTCCGCAGCCCTCGCTGGAGCACGGCGCACTCGGCGAGTCCCGCGCGATCCGCGAGGACCACGCAGGGCAGGGGGGTCGTGGGGTCGATCACCTCCGGGAGGTGCCATGTCACGCCAGGACGGCCGGACGGCATCCGCAGAGTGTAGGGAGCGTCGCCGGATCGCCGATTGAGGTTCACTCAGAAACCACCGCCTCGGGCCTCGCAAAGGGACGTGAGCTTCGAGGGGCGGCGGCTCAGCTCCGATCCACGAGCTCACCGATGGTCATTCGCGTGGTGGGGGGGATCAGCGGGTCACGACAGCCGCTTGTGGTGAGCTCGTCCATGCGCCGATGGTCATCGGACTGGCGGGGCCGCACAATCACTCCTCTGTCGTTCGGCATATGCGTTGCCCCAATCCGCGCCGGTAGCCCACGTTCGTGGGGTTGTGTCACCTCCTTACCGCCAAGCCATACTCGACCTGCGACGCACCGTGGAGGGCGAAGTGAAGGGTGGGCCTGTGTCGGATGACGTGGTGATGGCCGAAGGGCTGACCAAACGCTATCGGCGGAGTGACAGACCGGCCGTGGACGACGTCTCGTTCGAGATCGCGCAAGGGGAGACCATCGGGCTCCTCGGGCCCAACGGCGCGGGGAAGACGACCCTGATCAAGATGATCTGCGGAGTCACCGCCCCCACCTCCGGTCAGATCCGGGTCTTCGGCGCGGATCCGGTGCGCCAGCCGGTCGAGGCCAAGTCCGGCATCGGGGCGATGCACCAGACCGGCCCGTTCGACATGATGCTGCCGGCGCTCGACAACCTGCGGATCGCGGCCCGCTTCCGCGGGCTGAAGTGGCGCGACGCCCGGCCGTGGGCGCTGGAGGTGGCGGACTTCCTCGGCTTGACCGAGGCCCTGCAGCGGCTCTGCTTCCAGCTGTCGGGCGGCCAGCGGCAGCGGTTGCAGCTGGTACGGGCACTGCTCACCATCCCGCGGCTCCTGATCCTCGACGAGCCTTCCGCGGGGCTGGACGTGGCGGGGCGGCGCCAGGTCGAACGCTTCGTGACCTGGCTGCGCGAGGAGCACGGAGTGACCATCCTGTGGACCAGCCACCACATCGACGAGCTGGAGCGCAACAGCCAGCGCGCCCTGGTCATCAACCGCGGGCGCGTGCTGCGCTTCGCCAAGCCGCGCGAGCTCGTCGAGGAGTTCGGCAGCACCCACATGCTGGTGACCGTCGAGGATGCCGAGGCGAGCCGCGTCGTGGCGGCCTGGGCCGAGGGCGCCGGGCTGACGGCCACGGCCGGGGATTCCGAGGTGCGCATCCACGGCGCGAAGGTACGGGACGTCCTGCCGGAGCTGTCGCGGCACTGCCAGGACTACGGAGTCGCGATCTCCGGAGTCTCGACCGCCTCGGACTCGCTGGAGCAGGCGTTCCTCCGGATGACCGAGAACCAGGGGTGACAATGGTCGACACGCTGCAGTTCAACAACGCTCCCCCCGCCGGGACCGCGCGAGCGGCCGACCTGTCCGCGGTGCTCTACCGGGAGTACGCGCTGCTCGCCCGCAACCGGGTGTACCTCATCCTCGGGCTGACGCCGATGCTGGTGTACCTGCTGCTGGTGAACACCTCGTTGAGCAACCTCGTCACCGTCGTCGGCTACCGGGGCGTCGAGGTGCGGTTCGCGGTCTTCCTTCTCCCCATGACGCTGGCGATGTCGGTCGTCAGCGCGGCCGGGACGTCCAGCATGGCGCTGTTCCAGGAGGAACTGAGCGGAGTGGCGACGCAGCTGTGGTCCTACCCGCTGCGCAGGTCACGGTTCCTGCTCGGCAAGGTGATCGCCGGAGTGTCGCTGGTGATGGCGCAGAGCCTGCTGGGCCTCGGTGTGGCGGTGCTCATCTTCGACTTCCCGTTCGACCTGGAAGGCTGGCTCGGCCTGCTGACGGCGCTCACGCTGGCCGCCCTGGCCTTCAACGGGCTGTACCTGGCGGTGGCGATCACGATCACCGACTTCCAGGCCTTCATGGTGCTGTCGAACGTGTCGATCCCCGTTCTGGTCTTCAGCGCCCCGTCGCTTTACACGGTCGACAGCATGCCGACGGTGCTGCAGTGGGTGGCGGCGATCAACCCGCTGACGTACGCGATCAACGGCATGCGGGACGCCGCGCTCTTCGGTTTCGCCGACGCGTGGGGGAGCCTGCTCGTGCTGATCGTCATGGCCGTCATCGGGTACACCGTGGGCGGCCGCGGCCTGCTCAACCGCGCTCGCAACATCTGACCCCGTACAAGGGCAAGGGACGATGCGGACAGACAACTCTCTCTCGTGGATCCTCTCGAACTCCGACCAGTCCAAGGTCCGGTTGCCGGGCACGGACCGAGCCCACGACCCGGCGGCCACGCTGGAGATGGCCGGCCGTGCGGCGCGGAAGGTCGGAGTCACCAGGGTCGCCGACATCACAAGGCTCGACACCATAGGGATTCCGACGTTCCAGGCCATCAGGCCGACGTCCAGGACGCTCGCCGTGTCTCAGGGAAAGGGAGTCACACCCGAGCTGGCGAGGCTGTCCGCGACGATGGAGGCCGTCGAGCTCTGGCACGGGGAGCAGCCCATGTCCCCGATCACGACCGCGCCTCCGAGCGACGTCGTCGGGCACCTGGGATATGACGTCCGCGACCTCCCGCGCTCCACGCCGACCGTGCTGCATGACGGGCTGCCGCTGGACTGGGTGCTCGGCAGGTCTCTTGTCGACGGTTCGGAAACGCTCGTCCCAAGGGATGTGGTGGCGTTCTCGCTCGTGCGCAAGGAGGGCTGGAACCCACCGGTGTTCCTGGAGTCGACAAATGGCCTGGCCAGCGGGAACACGCTGGTGGAGGCCATCTTGCACGCGCTGTACGAGGTCGTCGAGAGGGATGCCGTGACAGCGGCGCTCATCGACGGCGGCCGGGGCGTCCGCGTCCACCCGGGGACGCTGGGGTCGCCGGTCGTCGACGAGCTGTGCGCGATGATGGCGCGGGCCGGGGTCTCCCTGGAGGTCAGGTCCGTGCCGTCGCCCACGGAGCTGCCGTGCTTCCTCGCCCGGATCACGTGCGACGACTACCCTCCGCCGTTCATGGGATACGGCTGCCATCTCAGCTCCGAGATAGCGATGACCCGCGCCATCACCGAGGCCGCGCAGTCCAGGCTGGGCTATGTGTCGGGCGCGCGAGACGACCTGCGGCCGGACGTCCACAAGGACCCGGCTTCCAAGCGCCCGCCCGTCCCGGCGGCGCAGACCGGGGAAGCGGTCCAGGAACTACCGGCTCACGAGAGCCTGGTCGACGACCTGGAGGACGTGGTCAAGCGGGCCGCGGTCGCGTTCTCCAGCGCGCCCCTCGTCGTCGATCTGACCCGGGAGGACATCGGAGTCCCCGTCGTCAGAGTGGTGGCGCCCGGCAGCCGCCTCATCCCGGAGGTGTTCTAGTGAGCCCCCAGAAGGTGGTCGTCTACGCCGGGCCGACGATCTCCCGCGACGAGATCCTCGATGTGGTCCCGGAGGCGCAGGTACGGCCGCCAGCGGCCCGCGGCGACCTCCTGCGGGAAGAGTGGAGCCGGGACGACACCGCCGTCATCATCGACGGCTACTACCGTGAGCGGCTGTCCGTGGGCCACAAGGAGATCCTCTGGCTGCTCAACGAGGGCGTGAACGTCATCGGCGCGGCGAGCATGGGCGCGTTGCGGGCGGCGGAGCTGAGCCCGTACGGCATGAGCGGCGTCGGGTCCGTGTTCCGCATGTACGAGACCGGCGAGGTCGACGGGGACGACGAGGTCGCGATACTCCACGGGCCCGCCGACAAGGGGTACCCCGCCGGCACGGTGGCGATGGTCAACATCCGCTACGGCTGCCAGGAGGGGGCGAAGACGGACCTCGTCCCGGCGGCGGCCGGCGAGCGGATCGTCCAAGCGGCGAAGGCCAGGCCCTTCACCCACCGGACCTGGGAAGAGCTGGAGGGGGAGCTCGGCCGGGACGACCGCGACGCTCTGAGAACGCTGGAGCGGATGATCGGGACGGGTGAGTGGGACCTGAAGCGGCTGGACGCGGTCTCGGCGCTGAGGGCCGTCGGCGACCGCCGGGCCGAGGTGTCCGGGGAGTGGGCGGCCGAGGTGGCCCTGACGGGGATCACCCACTACGAGGCGCTGAGATGGCGGTCGACGCGCGAGTACGCGCCGGGCAGGTGGATGTCCGATCTCGACGTCCTGAACGCGGCGCGACTCTTCGGCGACGACTACCCCCGGTTGCACGAGGAGGTCCTGACCCGCCGGCTGGAGGACTTCGCCGGCGCGCAGGGCCTGGAGGTGGAGGCGTATGTCCGCGCCAAACTCGGGGTGGACGACCGTTCCGCCCTGCCATCCGCCCTCGCATCGTGGCTCACCGAGACGGAGCTGGCCACTCTGCCCGCCGCCGAGCAGCGCCGGCTGGTCATGGTGAGGGTGTGGCCGGTCTGGCAGTCGGCCGACTGGAGGCCGGACGCCCTCGCGCGGATCCGGGAATCGAGCCACTGGCACGAGTGGTCCGGCATGGTCGCCCGCGCTGATGAGGTCGCGGAAGAGACCCGCGGCCGGGTGGTCGTCCCGCCGCCGGAGATGTGCGGAAGGCTCTTCCTGCGCCACTGGCAGCGGCGCGGGACGTCACCGGATGTCGAGATGGCCCGGCGGGGGTTCTTCGGGATGGAGGATCTGGGCCGCACCGCCACGAGGTTCTTCGCGATGGACGTTCAGAACTCCCGCCGTTCCAAGACGCATTGAGCGGTCATCGCGTGCGGCCGGCCGGCCACGCACTCGTGAGGAGACGGCGATGAGCGCGACCACGCTTGGCCAGTCGTTCGACCCGGCCGGCCCGGAGCATCGTCCCGACCCGCACCCGCTCTTCCACCGGATGCGCGAACGGGCGCCGGTCTACCGCCACGTGAGCCCCGGCGGCCGCGCGTTCTGGTACCTGACCCGGTACGCGGACGTGCAGCGTGCGCTTCTCGACCCGGACATAGGGCGGCAGCTCGACCGGCTGCCCGACGAACTCGCCGCGCTTCACCACAAGTGGGACCACGACCCGCTGGCGATGGTGCGGCGGAACATGTTCAACCTCGACCCGCCCGACCACACCCGGCTGCGGCGGCTGATGGCGCCCGCGTTCGGCCCCCGGACGGTGGCGGCGCTCGAACGGCGCATCCATCAGGTCGTCGGCGAGCTGGTCGAGGGCATGGCGGCGGCGGAAGGCGAAGTCGACCTGATCGAGGCGCTGGCCCTGCCGCTGCCGATCCTGATCGTCGCCGAGCTGGTCGGCTTCCCGATCGACGACCGGACCCGGCTCCGCGCTTGGAGCGACGACATGCTGCGCAGCCGGGACGCGGTCCGGGTGCGCCGCGCCGGGATGGAGTTCGTCGCGTACGTCAACGAGAAGATCGACGAGCGGCGGGCCCACCCGGGTGAGGACCTGCTGTCCCAGCTCATCCGGGCGGAGGAGACCGGGGACGGGATCAGCCATGCCGAGCTGGTGTCCAGCGTGTTCCAGCTGCTGCTCGCCGGGGACGAGACGACGGTCAACCTCATCGGCAACGGCGTGCTGGAACTGCTGCGCCACCCGGACCAGCTGGCGCGGCTACGCGAGCGACCACGGCTGATCGACTCCATGGTCGAGGAGGCGCTGCGGTTCAACGGCCCGGTCGGGCACTCCCGGCTGCTGTACGCGATGGCCGACGTGGAGATCGGGGGATCCGTGATTCCGCGCGGTGACATCGTCGTGCCCGTGCTGCTGGCGGCCAACCGCGACCCGGCGGTGTTCCCCCGGCCAGATGTCTTCGACATCGGCCGCAGCCCGAACCGGCATCTGGGCTTCGGCCACGGGATCCACTTCTGCCTCGGTGCGGCGCTGGCACGGCTGCAGGCCCGGGCCGCCATCGGCACGCTGGTGCGCCGCTTCCCCGATATGGCACTGGCCGTCGATCCCGCCGGCCTGCGATGGACGCCTGACCTGTTCTTGCACGGTGTACGACGCCTGCCCCTGCTGGTGCGGCAGCGCCCCCGGTGACGTCGAAAGGGTTCCAGCCGATGACCGACCACGTGACGAGTCCCGAGGGGTACGCGAACCTGTCCCGCATGGCGTTCGGCTTCGCCACCTCGCAGATCCTGTACGCGGCCGTCCGCCTGGGCGTGCCGGACGCCCTGGCCTCCGGTGCGCTGCCGGTCGAGCACCTGGCGAACTCCGTCGGGGCCGACCCTCGGGCGCTGCACCGGCTGCTGCGGGCACTGGTCGTGCTGGGCGTGGCCGAAGAGGGGGCCCCCGGGCATTTCGCGCTGGGCGAGCTGGGCCTGCCCCTGCGTGCCGACCATCCGCTGTCGATGCGCTCCAGCGTGCTGCTGTTCGGCGACCCCGCGACGTGGCAGGCGTGGGGAGCGCTGACCCACGGCGTGCGAACCGGCGAAGCGGCGTTCGACCACGTGCACGGCCGGCCCCTCTTCGACTACCTCGCGGGCCATCCGCACCTGTCCGAGATCTTCAACACGGCGATGCGCGAGGGCGCCGAGCAGATCGCACCCGCGGTCCCCAAGGCGTACGACTTCACCGGTGTCCGCACCGTGGTCGACATCGGTGGCGGAAACGGCACCGTGCTGGCCGCGATAGTGGCGGCCACGTCCGGCGCCCAAGGGGTCCTGTTCGACACCGCGGAGGGAGCGGCGGGCGCCGCCGGGACGTTCCAGCGGGCGGGGGTGTCCGATCGGTGTTCGATCGAGGTCGGCGACTTCTTCGACGCCGTGCCCGAAGGCGACCTGCTGCTGGTGAAGGGCGTCCTGCATGACTGGGACGACGATCGGTGCACCACTCTGTTGCGCGGCTGCCGCAAATCGATCACCGCCGGCGGGCGCCTGCTGGTGCTGGAACCGGTGATGCCGGAAAGGCTCGGCACACCGGAGGCGGGCGGAGTCGTCATGAGCGACATCGCCATGCTCGTCTACACCGGCGGGCGGGAACGCGGCAGGGAGGAGTTCCGGCACCTGCTCGCGGCCGGCGGGTTCGATCTGGCCGAGGTCACCCCGCCTCTGGCGGGGTCGGCGATCCGGATCCTCGTCGCGGACCCGGCCTGAGTGCGGCGCTGACGCGAGGGGGCCTCATGAGTACCTGGCCTATGTGGCCGGGGGGATTGAGTAAGTCACCTGCTCTGGTGGCCCGGCGGGCGGGCGCGCATAGTGTGCCGGTGGCACAAACTCACTCAATTCGGATTTTAAGGTGATACAACGGTGCGAATCGGGCTCTACAGGTGAGGCAATGCCTGCTCTGCGGGTCGTCGTCGGCGAGCCGGACCGGGTGGTGCGCGCCAGGCTCAGGGGCGTGCTGCACATGGGCAATGGCGTCTACGTGGTGGGGGAGGCCAACGCCGCGCACCGGCTGAGTGATCTGGTCGCCCGGCACCGGCCGAGGGTGGCGGTGGTGAACGCGGCGCTGCGGCAGGCGGCCGGCGCGGAGTTCGACTCGGTCGTCACGGCGCTGACCAGGAAGAGGACGCAGGTGGTGCTGGTCTCCGACGCGCTGGATGAGGAACTGCTGGCGCGCGCGCTGCGCGAGGGTGTCGGCGGCTTCGTCCACCGGCAATCGCTGTTCGAGGAGATCGTGCCCGCGGTACGGCTGGTCGCCGCGGGGCACACGTTCATCTCCAGTGCGATGATCACGCGGCTCCGTGATCGCATAGCCGCCGTGGTCACCGGGGTCGATCACCAGCTCGCGGAGCTCACCCGGCGCGAAGCCGAGGTGCTCGCTCTGGTCGCGACCGGGCTGTCGAACGCCGGCATCGCCGAGAAACTCGGCATCGGCACTGGAACGGTCCGCTCCCACCTGGCCCGCATCCTCACCAAGCTGCAGGCGACGAACCGGGCGCACGCGGTCGGCATCGCGTACGAATCCGGCTACATCACGGGTGGATGTCACCACCAGCGGGCACACGGGCAGGCCTGATCGGCGGAAGCGACCGCGAGAGCCACCACTTGTACAACTCGGGGTACTGCATTACCGCCTCCTCCGTTGTGAGGAGGGGATCCGGCTCTCCCGTCATCGCCAGGAACAGCGATGACCTGTCCTGCGGGGCATCTGTGGAGATCAGCGTCTGGGCGCGGAAGATGCCGGCCGCGATTTCCGGGCTACTCAGCGCCGCCCGGGCCAGACGGGTCTGAATCCGGCGCTCGAACGGAGACGGCTCCCGCTGCCCGCCCGCTTCAGGGCCGACGTGCCCGCCGTCCTGCTGGATCGCCATCTGCCATGACTTCTCCGCCTCCGCCGCCATGGCGACCTGCAGTTCGGGGGCGAGGGAGGGTTCGAACCCGCGCCGTGACAGCTCCCCGTCCAGCCTGAGCGCACTCAGCGCGGCGACCGACATCCCGTGCGAGTGGACGGGATTCACCGCGACGACCGCGTCGCCGATCGCGACGAAGCCCACGGGCAGGCGCGCTCGTTCGAAGAACCGCCTCCTGTTCGACGTGTCGCGGTAGGGCCGGATGCCGCCGACGGGCGTGGCCGTCGCCATGAGGTCCGCGACGATCGGGTCGCGCAGGGAGCGCGCGAAGCGCACGAAGCCCTGCTCGTCGGCCGGCGGCTCACCACCCCGGGTGCCGGTCAGGGTGACGACCCACCGGTCGTCCTCGACCGGGAACAACGTCGCCCCCTGGGCCGGCCGCCCCTTCGCCGGACGAGGGTGAATCATGATCGCCGGAATCGCGGCGGCGAGTTCGGGAGGCGCCTGGTAGACCCACGTGGAGTACGCCAGGCCTGAGGAGACGGTCACCTCCTCGACCTCCGGCGCACCGATCTCGGCCAGCCACCGCGGCGCCTTCGACCTGCGCCCCGTCGCGTCGACGACGAGATCCGCCTCGACGGTCTCCGCCGGGCCGCCCCCGCGCGTGACCCGGACTCCGGTGACCCGCGTGGCGTCTCCCACCAGCCCGAGCGCCTGCGCGCCTTCCCACATCGAGACGGCGCCGTCGCCCAGCGCCCGCCGCCTCACCACGTCATCCAGCAGTCCCCGGCTGCACGCGATGAGGCAGGCTTCGGTGTCGAGACGCCGGAACCATCCCTCCAAGGCGAGGATCAGCGCGTCGCCGGGGAGGCCCCGCCGACGCGCGCCTCGCGCGAAGAGCGCCTCGACGGCACCGGGAAGCAGCGTTTGCAGCGCCCGCACGCCGCCGGTCACCAGCACGTGGTTGTGGTGGGACTGGGGCAGGCCCCGGCGGGGGCGCGGGCCGGACGGGTAGCGATCGTTCTCGATCACGATGACGTCGTCCGCGTGCTTCGCGAGCACGGCGGCGGCCAGCACCCCCGCGAAGCCCCCACCCAGGACGACGGCCCTGGTCATGGAAGCGCGGTCAGCACGGCTGACCGAACAGGGTTCGTGACCGCCTCATGCCGGGAGCTCTTCGATCAGCTCATCTTTGATCATGGTGCCGATGAAGTCCTCCACATCCATCCGGATGCGGCTGCTCACCAGGGCGCTGCTGCCGGCGAACTCACGGGACAGCTTCGAGATGATCGGTTCCCGTTCTCCGTCGCTCGCGATCAGCGTCCATATCCTGGCGGCCGTCGCGTTCAAACTATGGAATTCCCCGGTTTCTGTGTGGTACAGCGAGATGCCTTCCTCGGTCTCTTGCCATATCACAGCATCATTGATCTGCAGTGACACACTCCACCTCCGCTATACCGGGCTTATGGGAAGCAGCTCGCCGATCTTGATGGCGTCGGGCGAGGGGGGAACATAGGTCTTCCAGTCGTCGAAGACCGGGTGGATGTCGCCGTTGACGACCAGGCGAGGCGTCGTCATCTCGACGTTCTTCCTGGTGAGCTCGGAGGCACTGACGCCGGCTTCCAGCCAGAGCTGCGTGGCGATGCCGTGCCGCAGGATCCTGCACTGGTGGCGGCTGTTACGCCGCAGGTCGCCGGACTCCGCCATGTGAGCGGCGCGGCATCCTCCGCCGCAGGACGACTTGATGTAGCACTTCTCGCAGTCGGCGTGGAAGTCGCCGCCGAACACCGAGCTGTTCCGCATCTCCCGCAGGACCGGGCTGGCGAAGGTCTCCGCCAGCGACTGCCGTCGTACGTTGCCCGCGTAGTGCGACTGTCCTGTGACGAGCTTGCACGGGTAGACGTCGCCCAGCGAGTTGATGTAGATCTCGTTGCCGCCCATCCCGCAGCTGGCCCGCACGGAGCACGGCGACATCGGCTTGGGCCCGTCCGGGCTCAGCTTGCCGGCGGCCGGCGATGTCCAGGTGATCTCCTGGATCCTCATATGATCTTGCCAGCCGAAGTCGTACTCGTCGGTCACCCCGCGGCCCAGGTTGTTGTGGTACATCAGCCGGATGCTGTGGACTTCGAGCCCGTCGATGAACGTGGCGAAGTCTTCCAGCTCGTCGATGTTGTCCGAGGTCACGATGTGATTGATCTTCGGGACCACGCCGGCCTCGTTGAGCAGCTGCAGGGCGCGGTGAGTCTTGGCGAAGGAGCCGGCGCCCCTGGTGCGGTCGTGCGTCTCGGCGGTGCCGCCGTCGACGCTCACCGTGACGGAGTTGAACAGCTCGGCGAACCGCTGCGCCGTCGCGGGCTTCCTGATCATCGTGGCGTTGGTGACGATGTTCGACTTCAGGCCGCGCTGATTGGAGTGTTCCACTATCTGGAACAGGTCCTTTCTCAGCATCGGTTCGCCACCGGTGAAAACCAGGATCTCGGCCCCGAAGTCGGCGATCTCATCGACCAGGTGAAGCGATTCGGCGGTGTTGAGCTCACCCGGCAGGCATTTCTCGGAGGAGGCGTAGCAGTAGGGGCAACGGAGATTACAGCCGTCGGTGATGGCGTAGTACACCTGGCGGAGCGGTGGCTCCTTCATTTTCACCGTCGGACGTCTGCCGTCGTAATAGACGATCCAGCTCAGGATGAGCTTGGCGAGGGTCCGTTCGGTCTCGTCGGTCTCCTCCAGCGGCGCCGGTTCGCCGCTCGCCTGGGAACGGGCCAGGGCTCCAAGGACGCCGAACTCGCGCGCACTGAGGACGCACCGGCCGCCCACCCGCGGGTTGACCACCATGAAGTCGTCGTCGTGCACGAAGTAGGTGAGGTCTTCCGGTACGTGGAGCAACGCGCGGTTTCTGGCCAGCTTCCCGGACATCCGTTTCCCTTCACACTCCCAGCGGCAGATGCGGCCCCGAGCTCTGTACGGCGACAGGCGGTCGGGGCCGCCCTGCGAGCCGTTCGGACTAGTTCGCCCCGGACCCGGACCCGGACCAGGCGCCGCACAGACATGACGGCGCGGCCTCGATCTGGTTGTGCGCCACGACCTCGGGGGTGGCCCACTGTCCACTCGCCGTGGATTGCGACAGCACCTCGGGCAGGACGGCGGGAAGCCGGGACTTCAGGGAGATGAGGAGGTCGACTTCCTCTCGGGTCAAGGTGGCGAACGCCTCCTCGATCTCCGCGGCGATCGGGCTGTTCAGGACTCCAGCGTCTCGCAGCTCTTCCGTCGGATCGAAGGCCATGCCTTCACCTCTCTATCTGGTGGGGTTGTGTTGCAGGTTGAGTATGGGCTGGCCGCGAGGAGGTGGCACAACCCCACAAACGTGGGCTTACCGCCGTCGGTTATGGAGCGGTGGGGAAACTCGCGATCGCTCGGCGACAACCACACGAATGTGGGTGCCCGGATCGCTTGCGGTCATTGATCAGCCGTTTCAGGCTTGTCGCGCAGGACGATATCCACACTTCCGAAGTCCGATGTTCCGGCACTCACCCGTCGGCTCGCGTCCGGTCGCTGATCAAAGGAAGAATTCATGAACAGAACCGGATCGGGCACGTTCGACGCACTGTCCAGACTGCGTGCGGCGGGGCATCCCATCGACCTGCTCGACGAGCGGCAGCGCCGGGTGTTCGCCGAGCTGTCGGAATCCGAGGTCACGTTGCTGAACTCGATCAAGAAGCGCCTGGACGACGCCGCGGGTGAAGTCGAGGGACAGGAGCTCAAGCTCGTATGACAGGCAAGGGCCCGCGACCCGCCCGTCGTCACATCGTGGTCCTGTTCATCGACATCGTCGGGTCAACGGAACTCGCCGAGCGCCTCGACCCCGAGCTGCTCCTGCAGATCCTCGAGAGCTACTACGCCGCGTGCAGGGCGGAGATCTTCATACACGGCGGCGTCGTGGAGAAGTACATCGGCGACGCGATCATGGCCGTGTTCGGTGTTCCCGCCAGCCGGGAGGACGACGCGCTCCGGGCGGTCCTCGCCGCGTACGGGGCGATGTCGGCCGTGCACCGGCTGAGCGCCGAGATAGCCCCGACCCACGGAGTCCTGCTGGACGCCCACTGCGGCATCGCCTTCGGTGAGGTGATAGTCGTCGGCTCGTCCGATTCGGATGTGCGCGTGATCGGCGACACGGTCAACACCGCGAGCCGCCTGCAGTCCGCGGCGGGAGACGGCGAGATCCTCGTGGGGGACGAGGTCGCCCGTCTGGTCCGGCACCACGCGGTGCTGGACGAGGTTCCCCCGCTCACGCTCAAGGGCAAGAGAGATCCCGTACGGGCGTGGCGGCTGGTCGCCGTGGAGCCCGATCGCGGCGAGCCGGGAACCGACACGATCCCGTTGATCGGCCGCACTGAGGAGCTGCGCCAGCTGACGCAACTCCACGAGCGTGTCATGCGCGACCAGCAGTGCGGCATGGTGACCCTGCTCGGCGTCTCCGGCATCGGCAAGTCCCGGCTGGCCAGGGAGTTCCTGCACAACCTCCCCGATGACGTGACGGTCCTCAC
The DNA here is from genome assembly GCF_040685555.1 of Sphaerisporangium sp. NPDC088356. Lineage (NCBI taxonomy): Bacteria > Bacillati > Actinomycetota > Actinomycetes > Streptosporangiales > Streptosporangiaceae > Sphaerisporangium > Sphaerisporangium sp. NPDC088356. Next base: position 160,575 of record NZ_JBFBIK010000001.1, on the reverse strand, counting down.
CGGCCGGTGCCCGTCGTACGGTATCGGCGCCACCTACCGGCCCATCGCGGAGATGCTCCAGGCACTCAACGGCGAATGGCCCGCCATCGCCGAGGCCGTGGGCCCGGAAAGCGAGCGGGCGTTGCGCGGGCTGGCGGGCCCGGACGCCACGGAGTACGGGGACACCCCTGGCATCGCGGAGATCGCGCAAGCCGTACGGTCGTTCTTCGAGGCCCTCGGACAGCGCCGGCCGTTGGTGGTGGTTCTGGACAACCTTCAGTGGGCCGAGCCGACCCTCCTCGACCTGATCGTGGACTGCGCGACGTGGCTCGCCGACGTTCCCGTGCTCCTCGTCTGCGTCGCCCGGCCCGAGCTCTACGAGATCCGTCCCTCCTGGGGAGGAGGCATGGCCTGCGCCATGTCGCTGGAGCTCGGCCCGTTGAGCGAGCCGCACATAGCGCGACTCGTGGCCGAACTGTGCGCCGGACGGGCGGACGTCGTCGCCCACGACGACGACGTCATGTACCAGCGGGTGATCTACGGCTCGGACGGCAACCCGCTCTTCGCCGAGCTGATGCTGGAGACCCTCGCCGAGGGCGCCGCCTCTCTCCCGCCCACCATTCAGGCGCTGCTCGGGGCCCGGCTCGATCGGCTGAGCGAAGCGGAGCGGGGGGTCCTGGAAAGGGCCGCGACCATCGGGCAGGCCTTCACGGTGGACCAGGTCGAGGCGCTCCTCGACGCCGACGCCCCGACGACGGCGCTGCCGCTGCGGCGGCTCCAGCGCGACCGCCTGATCCGGCGTGGCGCACTCCCGCGGTCGTTCGAGTTCACCCAGACCCTCACCCGGGAGACCGTCTACGCGATGACGAGCAAGGAGTCGCGCGCGGACTGGCACCGGAGGCTGGCCGACTGGTTCGGCGAGCGGGCCGCCGGCGCCTCCGGCGACGCCCCGTTCCCGGGATCGACCTCAGGAGATGTCAGCCAGCACCTGCTGGCGGCCTGCAGGTTCATCCGAGAGGTGCGCCCCGGTGATCCGCTGTTGCCCGAGCTGACGGACCGGGCCGCGGACTCGCTCATCAGGGACGGCGGTGAGGCGTTGCACCGCAAGGACCTGCCCGCGGCGATCGCCCTGCTGGAACGGGGCCGGGAGATGCTGCCGCCGGGCAGGGACGAGCACCGCTGGCTGGCCGTTCGCATCAGCGACGCGGAGCTGGCGCGGGGGGAGGGCGCCCGGGCGGTCGCGGCGCTGGACCACGCGGAGGGCCTGCTGCCGGACGACCCGCGGACCCTGCTCATCTGCGCGATACAGCGGGAGATCCTCGCCCTCCGCTCGGGCACCCGCGGGCCGGATCTCGGATCCCTTCGGGAGCGGCTGGAGCTCGACCCCGGAGACGAGCTCAGCTGGTGCCGGTTCCACCAGCTGGAGTCCTGGATCCACATCGACGACGGCCGTTTCGGCGCGGCCGACCAGGCGCTTCGGGACGGGCTCGACCGGGCCCGGGCGATGGGCGACCGTTACGAGGAAGACCGCCTGCTCGGCGGGCTGTGCGAGCTGGTGCAGTGGTCGCCCACCCCGGTGCGGGAGGGGCTCGCGCTCTGTGCCGACCTGCTGGCCAGGTTCGCCGGCGACCGCGCTCTGCTGGTGCCGGTCCTCGTGACCAGGGCCCGCCTTCTGGCGCTCTCGGGCGACCTCGGCACCGCCCGTGAGGCGCTCGACACGGCCGCCCGCTACGCGGACGAGCTGCACCTCGGTCTGTCGGCGATCGTGGTCGTGCAGGTACGGGGGCTGGTGGAGTCCCTGGACGGGAACCACGAGGTCGCGATGGGCCTGTTCAAGCGTGCCGCCTCCGCGCTCCGCGCCGTGGGGCACGGGGCGCCGGCCGCCACCCTGGAGGTCTACACGGCGCGCGAGGCGCTCCGGCAGGGAGACGTACGGCAGGCGGCCCTCGCACTGGCCCAGAGCGAGGCCGGGCCGCGCCAGTTCCGCGGCGAGCTGGCGGCCGTCGCGATGAGGGCCGCGATCGCGTCACGCGAGGGCGCGCACCCGGAGGCGCTGAGCGCCGCCGAGCGCGCGGCCGAGCTGCTCGAATCGACCGACGACCCGTGTCTTCGAGGAGACGTCCTGCTGGAGGTCGCGGAGGTCCATCGAGCCGCCGGACGCGACCCGGCCGACGCCGCCTGGCGCGCACGCGACGCGTACCTCAGCAAGGGCGCGACCCTGCTGGTGCGAAAAGTTCACGACTGGATGGGGGAGCCGTGTCCATGACGCCGACGAGCATGCCGCCCTGGCGACGGGAGAAGCGCGCTCACTTCCCCGGAGTGCCCGCGTGGGGACTGGCCACCACGCGGCAGGCCCCGGAACGCTTCCAGGTCAGCCCGCTGGCGGAGGTGTCCAAGGAGTGGGCGTGGGGTGGGGCCGACGGCACGGGTGTGCGCGTGTGCGTGGTGGACACCGGCGTTGACGCGGGACATCCGAGGATCGGCGGCCTCGAACGGTCCTTCGAGGTCGTCAGCGGGGACGGGGGCAAGCCGAAGATCGTCGGCTGTGACCCCGCCGACCCCGCCGGTCACGGTACGGCCTGCGCCGGGGTGATCAGGTCGATCGCTCCCGGAGCGTCGCTCACCTCGCTTCGCGTGCTCACCGACGGCAAGACCGGCACGGGTGACGCCCTCATGGCGGGGCTGAGCTGGGCCATCGACGCGGGGTTCGACCTGATCAACCTCAGCCTCTCCACCACGAGGTCCGACTTCCGGCAATCGCTCCAGGAGCTCGCCGACCGCGCGTACTTCCGGCGTTGCCTGCTGGTCGCCGCCGCGCACAACATGCCCGTGCTCAGCTTCCCGTGGACGTTCTCCTCCGTGGTCTCCGTCGCCAGTCATGACGAGCCCGACCCGATGACGTACTACTACAACCCCGCGCCGCCGGCGGAGTTCCACGCGCGAGGGGTCAAGGTGCCGGTCGCGTGGGCCGGCGGCAGGGAGATCCGCAGCACCGGCAACAGCTTCGCGGCGCCGCACATCACCGGCATATGCGCCCTCATCCTGAGCAAGCACCCCTGGCTGACGCCGTTTCAGCTGAAGACCGTCCTCTATCTGGCCGCGGACAACACCACGCAGAACGGAGAGGCACATGTACCCTGACGACTACGACGGCACCGAGCACAGGTTGCTGCAGTCCATCGTCGAGGTGGCCCGCCACATGTTCGGCGCCGCCGCCTCCTCCATCTTCCTCGTGGACCCGGACACCGGCGACCTGGTCTTCGAAGCCGTCTCGGGCGAGGGCGAGAAAGAGCTGGTCGGGAGCCGCTTCCCGGCGGGAACCGGGATCGCGGGCTGGGTGGCCGCGAGCGGGCAGCCCATGGTCGCGGACGACGTGTCGACCGTGTCGCAGTTCGCTCAGGACGCCGCGGAGTCCACCGGTTACGTCCCGCGCGTGATCATGGCCGCACCGCTCATCCGGTTCGAGGAGTGCATCGGCGTCCTTGAGGTGCTGGATCCTTCGGCCTCCCGCAGCGATCTGGACGACATCGAGCTCCTGGGGCTGTTCGCCATGCAGGCCGCCTGTGGCCTTGAGTTCCTGCTCCGGTTGCGGGAGAGCCGGCGGGAGCCGGACGCCGATCCGTACACGCTCCTGCGGCGCATCGGCGAGAGACTGCCGGGGAAGGCCCGGCCGTCGGACGCGGCGGCCGTACGTCTCCTGGCCATCGCCGACGAGCTCCTCGCACCCTGACGGGCTACCCCTGGTGCAAGGCCGTTTATGGCTGTTAATCGAATGCGGCGACCCCAGATATCTTCTCAGATCGTGACGAAGAGGACAGCGCTCCGAATTACGTCATAAATGAGGATTAAACACCTGTTGTGAGCGGGTTTGGGGCGCCGCAAAGCGAGAACCTTCACTTGAAGAAGATCAATGACCTCCTGCCGCCTCACGTGAAGGGGCGCGGTATGCCCGCGTGCCCGGATTGGCTGGTCAGGCGGGGAACGAGCGCGAGGGCCGCGGTGAGGCGATATCCCGCCCGCCCTTCCGGCTCGACAATCACCGAGTCACGTTCGATTCTTGACACTGTAAGAAGCAGTTGACCGCCGTGCACCGAGTCGCTCCAGCCAGTCGGCTTTCGCGACCGCTACTCAAGGAGAGCCGTGGCTTTACCACCCCGGTCATGGTGCAGCGCCGTGGTCACCGTGACGACGTTCTGAGGGGGCGACATGGGAGACGGCCCTCCGCGTGACGCGCGCCCCGGCGACCTGTGGCCGCTCGTCGGACGCGCCACCGCGCTGCGCGCCATCACCGAAGCGGCGACGCAGGCGGACGCCGGAGGAGCGGTGATCGTCGGACAACCGGGAGTGGGCAGGACGCGCCTGGCCAAGGAAGCGGTCGCGCGGCTCGCCGCGATGGGGCACCCGACGTCCTGGGCGACCGGCACCCGTGCCGCCGGGACGATCGCGCTGGGCGCGCTGCTCCACCTCGCGCCCCTGGGCGACGCGGCGATCCCCGCCACGGGCCGCACCTTCGGGCGGATCGTTGAGCGTTTCAGCGTTCCCGGTGGAAAACGGCCCGTGCTCGTCGTGGACGACACCCATCTGCTCGACAGCGCCTCCGCCGCGCTCATCTACCAGCTCGCCGTGCACACAAGGACCTTCGTGCTGCTCACCGTACGACAGGGCCAGACGACGCCCGACGTGGTGACGGCGTTGTGGAAGGAAGGGGTGGCACAGCGCGTCGATCTTCAGCCGCTGAGCGACGGCGACGTCGACACGCTGCTCGAACGCGGCCTGGACAGTCCCCTCGACGCCGTCACGCGCCGCACGCTCCGCCGCCTGTCGGTCGGCAACCCGCTGGTGCTGCGTGAGCTCGTCCAGTCGGGACTGGAGGGGTCCGCGCTGCGCCGGGTCGACGGCCTCTGGCATCTGGACGGCCGGCTCCAGGTCACCCACCGGCTCGGTGACCTGATCGAGGCGCAGATGCAGGTCGACGATCCGGCCGTGCTGGCCGTGCTGGAGGTGCTCGCCTGCAAGGAACCACTCGGGCAGCCCGTGCTGGAGGGCATCACCGGGCACTCCGCTGTGGTGCAGGCGGAGCGGCGGGGGCTGGTGGTGGTCGAACGCTCCGGATCGCGGCACCAGACACGGCTCACGATCCCCGCGTACGGGGAGGTCATCCGTGCGCGGATGCCACGCGCACGGGCTCGCGCGATCTGGGGGCGGCTCGCCGAGTCCCATGCCGCCTCGCCGCGCCGCCGCGCGGATGACGCGCTCGAGCTGGCCGTGTGGAGGCTCAAGGCGGGGCTCGGCTCGTCGGCGCAGGAACTGCTGGCCGCCGCCCGGAGCGCCGCCGAGCGGCTGGAGCTGGAACTCGCCGAGCGGCTGGCGGTCGCTTCCCGTGACGCCGGCGGCGGGGTGGACGCGAACCTCACCCTGGCCGAGGTGCTGGCGTGGCAGGGGCGCTACGTCGACGCGGCCGGCGTACTCCCGGCTCCTGAGGAATGCGACGGCGAGGAACGCGCCGACCGGCGAGCGATCCTCAGGGAGAGGATCGACTACTGGCGGCACGAAGCCTCACCGGATCAGGGGCATCCGACCGGCGAGAGGGCCGCGGAGGCGGTGAGGATCTGGACGATGCTGCTCGAAGGGCACGTCGAGCGGACCCTCGCGGCCGGCACGGCGCTGCTCACCGCGCCGCGCGACGGTGGCCCCGCCCGGCCGCATCCACCACTGTCCACCGCGCCGCGCGACGGTGGCCTCGCCCGG